>JBDHGR010000278.1:0-11367 GCA_039589815.1 Gemmatimonadota bacterium
AAGGGCCAAAGCACCGGACGGGGTGTCGTCTTCGGTCAGAACCTTTAAGAGCTCTTCCCGGATGCGTTCAGGGGACAAATGACCGAGGCGATCCACACATTCACAGAGGGCTTTCCAGGTTTCGGCGCCGATGCGGAGCTTGAACCTCCCTGAGAAACGGAGGGCCCTCAGTACCCGGAGGTAATCTTCGGAGAACCGTTCCCTCGGCACCCCCACGGTTCTCAGGATCCCAGCTTTCAGATCTTTCCTGCCGGAGAACGGATCTTGGTATTCTTCTCGGATGGGGTGCCAGGCTACGGCGTTCACGGTGAAATCCCGTCGAGCCAGGTCTTCAGCGAGGGTATCGGCGAATTCCACCGCGGCGTGGCGGCCTGAGGTCTCCACGTCCTTCCGGAAGGTGGTGACCTCCAGGAGGACTCCATTCCGGGCGAGCACTCCCACCGTACCGTGCTCCACACCCACCGGGACGGTTCGGGGAAACAACTTCTGAACCACGTGAGGGGGGGCCCTGGTGGTCAGATCCCAATCCCCTGCGGGAAGGCCAAGGAGGGTGTTTCGGATGGCACCACCCACCGTCCAGGTCTCGTACCCCGCCTCCTCCAGGGTTTCGACGACCCAACGAACGTATCCCGGTGCCCGCGGCTTCGGATCCATCACCCCACCAGTACTGCGCCCCCATTTACGTTCAGGATCTCCCCGGTGATGTGGCGGCCGAGGCGGGAGCAGAGGAATACAATGGGACCGGCAACATCCTCCGCCGGAGGAATCCTGCCGATGGGGATCGTACGGGCGATGGCATCTCTCCCGCCCTCCCCGTAGGCAGGTTCGGCCATCTCCGTGTCGACCCACCCCGGCGCCACGCAGTTCACGGTGATGCCTCTCGGACCGAGCTCCACACAAAGCCCTTTCACCATAGAGATGATTGCTCCTTTGCTGGCAGCATAGTCCACGTGGAAAGGCTCGCCCCTTTGGCCTGCGGTAGAGCTCACCAGGACGATCCGACCGTCGTCCCTTACTCGCTTTGCCGCCTCTCGGCTCGTGTAGAAGATGGAGTCGAGGTTTGCTTGGAGGGTTCCGCTCCAACGGCCGTCATCCATGTCCGATATCGGGATGTCTTCGGGGGGCCAGATCCCCGCGTTCCCAACGAAAATATCCAGGCCGTCGAACTCCAGGTCAGCTCTTTCAAAGAGCCGCCGGGCGTCCCCAGAATCGGCCAGATCCCCGGGCTCGGCCCAGGCCTGGACCCCGGCTTGCTCCAGGGTGTGGACGGTGTCCCGAGCTTCCTGGAAACGGCTTCGGTACCCTATCCCCACGGAAGCCCCGGCCTGGGCCAGAAGAACTGCCGTCGCTCTTCCCACTCCCCGGGACCCTCCAGTGACCACCGCCGTCTTCCCCCGAAGATCAATGAGGTTCCTCATCCGTTCTTCTCCATCACGCGACCCTCAGCCAACTCGCAGACGATGTGGCCCAGGGTCAAGTGCATTTCCTGGGCTCTTGCCGTCGAGTCCGTCGGGACTACGATGGACCGGTCCACCAGGGTCGCCAACCGCCCGCCGCCCTTGGCCAGGAGGGCCACACTCCGGATTCCCAGGGACCCGGCGGCTTTCGCCGCCTGGATGAGGTTCTCCGATTCCCCGCTCGTGGAATGCAAAAAGAGGAGATCGCCCGCCTTCCCCAGGGCCTCCAGCTGCCGAGAGAACACCGTTTCGAACCCGAAATCATTGGCTCCGGCGGTCAGTACCGAAGTATCAGTGGTAAGGGCCAGGGCCCGCATTGGCTTTCGATCCAGGCGGAACCGAACCACGTACTCGGCAGCCAAATGCTGAGCGTCGGCCGCTGAGCCTCCGTTCCCGCAGAAAAACAGCGTGCCTCCCCCCAGCAGAACGTCCGACACCTCGGTAGCCACCGCCTCGACCTCCGAACCCAGGTGGGCACCCACGATCTCTGCCAGCTCCGTCAGCTCACGGAGGTGACGCCGGACGATGTCTCCGTCTTTCATGAAGGATCACCACCTCTCTCTGGTTTGGAAAACCCCTCGAATCCTCTCCCAAAAGCTCGGATTCAGCACCAGCCCAGGAACGGGTAACGGGTCCTCCCCCCTCAGAATGCGTGTGGGGTTAACGCTTGCCAGGAGGCCGAACTGGGCACCACCACCCCACTCTGCCATGGCTTTTCTCGCTACTGTCAGAGACGGAGAAAGATGGGCCCGGCCATGGAAGTCCGAGGCCAAGAGATCCACCCACCCTCTTTCCAAGAATGTCTGGGCCCGTTTGCGCGGCAGGTCGCCGTACCGCCCCACCAGAGACCCGTAGTTGACCTGAAGAAACGCCCCATTCTCGCGCCACTCCCCCGCCAGATACCCTTCTCTGTCCAGGCCACGGTACCGATCGGGGTGGGCGATGATGGGTTTCAGTCCGGAAGCCACCAACCTCTCCAGAACCGGCTGGCTGGAGGGAGGCACGCGCAACCCCGGCCACTCCACCAAGACAAAAGAGGTGTCGGCGAGCCGGAGCCGGGGGTCGGAGAGATCGGGGTCAGGAATATCCAGCATCACCTCATGGCCCCGGTGGAATCCCAGATCAGGAAACTCGGCTTCGGCCATCGCCCTGACAGCCTCCCAGGCCTCGTCCATCTCACCGAGGCGGGTTTCCAGCATCCGTTTGTCCCGGGTGAGGCTGGCATCGATGTGAGGAGTCGTGACGATCCTCCGGACGCCAGCCTGTCGAAGTCTCAGGATGGCGGCTCGAGACTCATCAAGGGTTCTGGAGCCGTCATCCACCCCGGGGACAAGATGGCTGTGTAGATCGGTGAAACCCCTGGAATCCCCCGACATCAGCTGAATCGGTCCCCGAGATGCTGGAGAAGGTCCTCCAAACCACTCCGCACATCGCCCTCCCAGGCCAAGACCTCACAGGCGTAGGTAAGGAACGCATCGGCGGCTAAGAGGTGGAAAGCGGCTTCCCGGCTTCTCCCCGACTGACGGAGAGCACGACCAAGAGATTCTTCCCCCCGCTCGGCCAGTTCTTTTGCATTGGCGGTCCCTCCACCATCTTCCAGGAGGTGCGGGAGAAAGGGTGCTGGGATTTCCGGCACCCTTCCCCTGAGCCATACCTCGAGTGTTTCTTTAGATATTTGGATCTTACTCAATTTATACTATACATTTAGGTAATGGCACGCATGTGCTTTTCTAGGATCCGGAAACCAGCCCTCAAGGCTGCGTCCAAGGCGGAGGGATCCCCCACTCCGGCCTGAGCCATGTGCGGCCGACCTCCACCCTTCCCGGCCACCTGTTGGGCCACCTCCCGGATCAGGGCATCAGCACGAACTCCCTGCGCGATCAGGTCATCCGATACAAACACGAAGAGCGTGTGCTTCCCCTCAGGCAACTCCGCAGCCACCACGGCCACTCGCCCAACTCCACCCACACGATACCCATCCCCCCAGTCACGGACGTCATCCGGGCTCCGGGCTTTGAGCCGAACACCTCTATATTGGACGGCTCCGGTTTTGGCCTCGAGCCTCTCCTCGACGACGAGGGTCTCCCCACCACCGGCCCCCCCTTTTCGGAGCTCGGCCAGGAGCCCTTCGAGTTCCTCTTTCTCCTTGACGAGTTGGGCCACCCGGCCCGCGGCGATCTCCGGTCTGGCATTGAGCAAGCCGGCCACTTCGTCCAGGCGTTTCTCGGTCTCCTGGAAGTGGTGATACGCCCCAGGACCCGTGACAGCTTCGATTCTTCGCACCCCCGCCGCAACCCCGGTTTCAGTCACGATCTTGAAGAGCCCGATCTCCCCCGTATGCCGGCAATGGGTTCCGCCACAAAGCTCCAGGCTCACCCCCGGAACCTCCACGACCCTGACGTCCTCCCCGTACTTCTCGCCGAACAGGGCCATGGCCCCCCTCTTGATGGCCTCGGAATAGGGAAGGTGTTGGATCTGAACCGGGTGGTCAGCCCAGATGCCCCCATTTACCGTCCGTTCCACTCGCGCCTTTTCCTCCTCGGTCATGGGCGCGGAGTGAGAGAAGTCGAAACGAAGGCGATCGGGAGCCACGAGCGACCCTCGTTGTACCACGTGTTCTCCCAGAACCTCCCGTAGAGCCGCATGGAGAAGGTGCGTGGCAGTGTGGTTTCGCTCGGTATCGTGCCGCGCCTCCCCAGCCACCTGCGCCCGGACCCGGATGGGAGCACCGGGATTCGAGGGAGCGGTACCGTCCTCCAATCGCCCAAATACCGCCTCAAGGTCGTTGACCCGACCCACCTCCTGAACATCCAGGACCCATCCGTCTCCTGATACCTTACCCCCATCGGAGACCTGCCCACCGGACTCCAGGTAGAACGGGTTCTCCTTCAGGATCAACCCCATCCGGTTCCCTTCGACTTTCATGGCCAGGACCTCGCTGATGAGGTCCTGGGTCACATAACCCCGGAATGCCTGAGGTTCGCCTGAAAGCACGATCCAACCGTCCAATGTCTCCTCATCGGCGGCCGACAACCCGGACTGGGCCCGATCCGCCCGACTCCTTTCGCGTTGAGCTTCGAGGGCCAGGTGAAACCCGTCCACATCAACGCCGAATCCCTTTTCCTCGGCCATGAGTCGGGTGAGGTCCGCGGGAAACCCGTATGTGTCGTAAAGGCGAAAAACCTCTTTCCCCGGAATGACGGGATCCGTTCCCTCAGCACCCATGCCATCGGGAATCGAACCGTCATGTGACCGCGTCAGCTCCTCGAATCGGGCCATTCCCCCTTCAATGGTGCTAAGGAAACGTTCCTCCTCTGCCCGTGTGGTTTTCAGCAGGTGCTCCCGCCGGGTCTCCAACTCCGGGAAGGCGTCATCCATGCCATCCACGACGGCGGCCACAACCTCAACCAACGTGGGCTCCCGACGACCCAGCATCCATGCGTGCCGCCCGGCCCGGCGGAGAATCCGGCGAAGGACGTAGCCCCTCCCCTCATTGGACGGGAAAACCCCGTCCGCCAGGAGAAAGGCCACCGCCCGAGCGTGGTCGGCCAAAACCCGGTAGCTGGTTCCCTCCTCGGATTCGGCCTCGTAAGGACGCCCGACAACCTCCCCCACTCTGTCCAACAGGGGGAGAAACAGATCCGTGTGGTAGTTGGAGGAGACACCCTGCAGCACCGATGCGATCCGCTCCAGGCCGGCCCCGGTGTCGATGGACGGTGCGGGAAGGGGGTTGAGTGTCCCGGCCTCGTCCCTGTTGAACTGCATGAACACCAAGTTCCAGAGCTCTAGGAAGACCCCTTGTTCCCCCAATTCCTCGAACTCTTCCACCGAGAGGGTACCGGTACGAGCCTCGGCAGGCCGGGTGTCATAGTGGAGCTCGGAACAGGGCCCGCAGGGACCCGTGTCGGCCATCTGCCAGAAATTGTCTTTGTCCCCCAGGCGGTAGATCCTTTCCGGGGGCAAACCCACGACCTCTGCCCAGAGCTCGGCGGCTTCATCGTCGGTGTGATGGACCGTGGCATACATCCGATCCGGATCCAGGCCCAGCTCTTCGGTCAGAAAAGACCAAGCGTAGTCGATGGCATCCCGTTTGAAATAGTCGCCGAAGGAGAAGTTCCCGAGCATCTCGAAGAAGGTATGGTGCCGTGCCGTCCGGCCTACCTCCTCCAGATCGTTGTGCTTACCCCCGGCCCGGACACACTTCTGGGAGGTCACGGCCCGGACGTACGGCCTTTCCTCTGCGCCGAGGAAGACCTTTTTGAACTGGACCATCCCGGCGTTCGTGAAGAGAAGAGTGGGATCTTCCTCCGGAACCAAGGGAGAGCTCCGAACAACCTCGTGATCTCGCTCAGAAAAAAAATCCAAAAACCGCTGCCGGATCTCGTTCGCTTTCATACCGACCATCGAGCAATTGGAAAGAAGGGAAAGCCACCCCAACCCACGACTGCCCTGTGCCACTGTGCATCGTTCCAGGGGTAGCCCGGAGTATAACCCGGTCTCCCGATGCTTCTCAACCGATGGCGACCGGTTGGAGAGTCAGGGTAGGCCTGGCACATAGCCCGGGTGGGCCATAAAACAAGGGCCCGAGAATCCTCGGACCCTTCAACCGTGCCTCCGTTTCCGCGCCCAGGTTCCAGGCTGGGGTCCCAGGCTGCGTTCCTGGCTCCCGTTCCCTACGACCGGTCCTTCCTCAAGCCTCCTCACCCAGTTCCGCCCCGTCAGGGGGCCCTTCCACCTCGTCCGCAACCCCGATCCCCAGCACCGAACAGAGCCTCTCCTCAATCTCCTGGGCAATGTCCTGGTTCTCCTCGAGGAAGTCTTTGGCGTTCTCCTTCCCCTGCCCCATCCGGAGGTCCCCATAGGAAAACCACGATCCGGATTTGGATACGATCTCATGGTCCACACCCAGGTCCACGAGCAACCCGAGATGGCTGATCCCTTCATTGTAGAGGATGTCGAATTCGGCCTGTTTGAAGGGAGGGGCGCACTTGTTCTTGACGACCTTGACCCGGGTTCGGTTGCCCACCACATCCTGTCCGTCTTTGATGGCCCCGATTCGCCGGATGTCCAGGCGGAGAGAGGCATAGAACTTGAGAGCCCGACCCCCCGTAGTGGTCTCCGGGTTACCGAACATCACTCCGATCTTCTCCCGGATCTGGTTCGTGAAGATGACAGAGGTGTTGGATCGATTCACCGCGCCGGTCAGTTTCCGAAGGGCCTGACTCATGAGGCGAGCCTGGAGCCCCACGTGGGAATCTCCCATTTCGCCCTCGATTTCAGCCCTGGGAACGAGGGCCGCCACCGAGTCGATGACCAACACATCCACGGCGTTGCTACGAATCAGAACCTCGGCTATTTCCAGGGCCTGTTCCCCGGTATCCGGTTGAGACACCAGAAGGTTGTCGATGTCCACACCCAGTCTCCCTGCGTAGAGGATGTCCACAGCATGCTCCGCGTCCACAAAGGCGGCGATGCCCCCCATCCGCTGGGCATTGGCAATCACGTGGAGGCAGAGCGTCGTTTTCCCGCTGGACTCGGGACCGTAGATCTCTGTGATTCGCCCCCGGGGAATCCCCCCGACGCCGATGGCAGAGTCCAGGTTGAGTGCGCCGGTGGGGATTCCGTCGATCTGGACCTTCGCCCCATCCAACCCCATCCGCATGATTGACCCCTTCCCGTACGATCGTTCGATCTGGGTAAGAGCCGTCTGCAGGGCTTTCTCTTTCTGTCCGTTTTTCTCCGGCGTGGACATCACCTGTTCTCCTTAGGGGGGCCGATTCTGGTCTCACAGGGGCTGTTTCACCACCTACCTCCCGCGTTCCGGCGAGAGTAATCTTCCGGGCGTCGGAGATCAAAGTACAAAAACCGAAGAGAAAGCGAAAGTCCCCTGTTTCGCCATGAATGTAGGCGGGTGATCGGGACTGGGAAATGCCCCTTTGGGCCCTCGGAAGCCGTTATGGCAGAAAGGTGGGGCACGCGGTTGGCTTTTGCGGCGGGGTTTTTCGGTGAGTTTTTCCGGTGGGTGTTGGCCCTTGCCGCCACCTGGTGTCGACAGCATGCTCTCAGGAGGTTTTGTTTTCGGGCGGTCGTCGAGCCTTCACGCAGCAACCCTGGCCAAAGAGTCTTATGATTCCGCCCCTCCTCTACCTCGACCGGTACCGGAACGAAGGCACCCGGACCTATAGTGCCCACGCGGGCTTCACCGAAGCCAGTGAGTGTTACCGGCCCGCCTCTCCTTTCCCCCATTTCCAGATCCCGGTATTCCGGCTTCCGTCAGAAGAACTGAATGTCTATTTCGCCGATCCGGATCCCTCTCTGCAGAGGAGATACACATCCGACGACAGCACCTTGTTCTGCGTTCATCCTCAGCTTCTCGAAAGTCCCGGCGACGATTCCTACCTGGAAAGGGTTCGATCCTTCCCCCGGGTCCGCGAAGAAACCCGGGGCTCCCCCAGCTCCTCCACGAGGACACTGTACATTCAGGACGTCGATCCACCGCACGCCTTGAAGCTCCACTTCCCGTTCCGGGTTTCCCGGTACGGGCGGAGGATGCGGGACGAGGTGGTTGAACAAGCGGTTGGGGTGTCGCGGGAGCTCCAGCGCGGGATCGGCTCCATGAATCGGCGCTTCGCCTTCCTGAGGGAAGTACTCGGAGTCACCTTCAAGAATCTCCACCCCGAGACGCCGAGGGGCGAAAACTGGGGCTATCTGGTGAGGGAGTTGACCCCCTTCCCTCCCGCATCGGAAGAGAGGCCCCTGGTCCCTGGGTTCTCCCTCTACGGGCGGGACTTGTTCGATCCCGGGAAACCTCTGTTGCTCTTCGAACTGATGGGGGCCCGGGACCCCCTGACGTACATCCTGGAGCAAATCATGCTCCCGATCATTGGGCAATGGGTGAACTGCTTCCTGGCCTTCGGCCTCCTCCTGGAACCCCATGGCCAGAACGTTCTCCTGGAGGTGACACCCGACGGGAAAGTCCTCCGAACCGTCCACAGAGATTTGAACCTGGGCATCGACAACCGGCGGCGACGGGACCTTGATCTCCCGGTGAATCACAGCAACACGTACAACCAGATGGAGAGCGGGGAGTTCAGCAGTATCACCTACGACAAGTTCATGGGAGGACATTTCTTCGACTACCTGGTTTCCACTCTGCGGAAAGCCTACCCGAGCCTGAAACTTGAAGACTTTCGGGCCCCCTGCAGGGAGGAATTCCAGCGGGTTTTTCCCGAGCACGAGCGGTACCTGCCCAGGACGATCCAGTACTTCAGTGAAGACCGGGACCGGTTCGGGAAGCCTCGGTTCCTGGATACCGGGAAACCACCGGAATGGCGACCGTGAGCCGGTTCGACTTCCTCTCAGCTATTCGATGGTGTCCCGCAGGGCCTCGAGCTTCTCCCTTTCATCCTCGCTGACCCGGGGAAACTCCAGGCCCAGAGACAAGAGGGATTGTTCCACGATCTGGGCCACATTGGTTCGAAGGTAGGGCTTATCGTCGGCGGGGACGGCATACCATGGAGCCCATGGTCGGGAGGTGGCATTCAACGCCCTCTCATAGGCCTCCATGTACCTGTCCCAATGGGTCCGTTCCTCCAGGTCTCCCTCGGAAAACTTCCAGTTCTTGTCCGGACGATCGATCCGCCGCCGAAAGCGGTCCGCTTGCTCCTCCTTCGAGACGTTCAAGAAGAACTTCAGGATCACGTATCCGTTCCTGGCCAGGTGCCTCTCGAAATCCAGGATAGATTTGAAACGCTCATCCCAGAGATCTTCCAAGGCCACATCACGCGGAAGACGCTGACCTCCCAAGTACTCGGGGTGGACCCTCACTACCAGGACTTCCTCGTAGTGGCTCCGATTAAAAACTCCGATACGCCCCCGCTCAGGCAACGCCGAGCTGATGCGCCAGAGGAAGTCATGGTCCAACTCCCGTTTCGAGGGCTGTTTGAACGATGAAACCTGGCATCCCTGAGGATTGATACCCCGAAGAACGGCCCGGATGGTCGAGTCCTTTCCTGCGGCGTCCATTGCCTGAAAAACCAGGAGCACCCCCCAGTGGTCGTCAGCGTAGAGCCTCCTTTGCAGGTCGTCCAATCGCTCCACCGACTCCTCGAGCAGGTCTTTCAGGACCGACTTCCCCGGCGTGCCCTCTGGAGGGGCCGTAGCGGCCCCGGAGACCTGGAAGCTCCCATCGAAAGGAACCAGATAGGGGCTATCAATCGCTTTGAACACAGTCTTTTCCTCCTGGGAGTGGTGCTCTCTCCGGAAACTACTCCGATCGTCAGGACAGGCTCAGGGCCTCAGGATCCCAGGTGACGACCCGTCCGTCGAAGAAGCTGTGGTTACAGGCCAACGCCGGCGCGGCTGCTCGGAGACCGAAGACGGCGTCCTCGACCACGGGCGTTCCCGTTCTCACCCCCGAGAAGAAGTTCATGAAGTGGTCGAAGTGGGCTCCCCGGTATCCTCTCTCGGCGACGTAAAGGCTCTCCGCCGGGGGAAGCATCTGCTTGCGATCGGACAACGCCGCCTCCATCTCGTCGCTTTTACGTTGGGTGAATACGTCCGTGGGCCCGCTGACCTTGTTTCGCCTCAGGATCACCTCGGTCCAGGTGATGTCCATGGCCCCCTCGTGGCCAACCAATCGGAGGAAAGTGCTCCCCGACGTCCCATCCACAAAATTCACCCGGAGGGAGAGGTTGAACGGGGCGTGGGCCCCCGCTTCCGGGTAAGCGAACATCCCCAACAGAATATCAGGAACCTCCCTCCCATCTTTCCAGTACCTCAGCCCCCCTTGAGCCATGATCGTACTCGGACCCATGGAAGAAATGACAAAATGCAGGCTCGAGAAGAGGTGTACGAAGAGGTCGCCCGAGACCCCCGTTCCATAGTCCCGGTAGTTTCTCCAACGGAAGAATCGGAGAGGATCGAACGGCATCTGCGGAGCGCCCCCAAGGAACCTCTCCCAATCGACGGTCTCCTCCGACGCGTCATCCGGAATGGCATATTGCCAGGCCCCCACGGGATCGTTCCGGGCCCAGAATCCCTCGGCATAGTTCAGCTCCCCGATAGCTCCGGCCTCGAAGAGCTCCTTGGCCTTCTCGTTTCCAAGGGAGCTCATCCCCTGGCTCCCGACCTGGAAAACCCTTCCCGATTCCTCCTGGGCCCGGATCACTTCACGGCCCTGCGAAACGGTGTGGACCATGGGCTTTTCACAATAGACGGCCTTCCCAGCCCGAAGCGCCTCGGCGGAGATCCTCGCGTGCCAGTGATCAGGTGTTGCGACAATCACGGCGTCGATGTCGTCCCGGGCCAGAACCTCCCGGTAATCACGGGTGGTAAGGAGGTCGTTCCCGTGCTTTTCCCGAGCTGCCGTGAGGCGACCTTCGTAACAGTCGCAGGCCGCCACGAGCTTTACCCCAGGAACCTGAAGGGCCGTGTCCACGTCTCCCATGCCCATCCCACCGGCACCGATAATCGCGATCTGGAGCTGATCATTGGCGCTGAAGGGAGTACGAGCGTGGAGGACCTCCACGGGGCGTTCGTTCGACGCCGACAGGACATGAGGCGTAGCCCCAGCCGCCATCGCGGCTGCTGCCACTTTTCCCAGGAAGGTTCGGCGGGTCGTACCGGTCTTCGATGGGGGTTGCATGAGTCACCTCTCGGTAGAAACGGCTAGTATGTTCGAGACCAACATCCACGGGCCGGCGGGGCGGGGCAAGCCGGGGAAAACGATCCCCTTGCAGGCACCTTCGTCTCCCTCCCATTTTGCGGACGAAGGTGATGGTACTCCCGAAGCTTTTCCTTCGCCCCGAGAGCCATGGAGGCCTGGTGTCAGACGACACGGTGTCCGGGTACGGCGAAAGCCGCAAACGCCTTAGGTTCGAGGATTTCCAGGTGGTGCGTTTTCCCAATG
>JBDHGR010000279.1:0-6087 GCA_039589815.1 Gemmatimonadota bacterium
GCACCAAGATCACCACCACCGTGTCAGCGGCACCGGTAATCTCGAGCTCGGTCTGCCCCACCCCCACGGTCTCTACCAGGACCCGATGAAATCCGAAGGCGTCCATGAGGTCCAGACCTTCCCTGGTGGTCGTGGCCAACCCACCGAGAGACCCGCGGGTTGCCATGGACCGAATGAAGATCCCAGGGTCGGTCGTCAGTTCATTCATGCGGATCCGGTCCCCCAGGAGAGCTCCACCGGAGTATGGAGAGCTGGGGTCTACGGCCACGACCGCCACTTCCTCGGACTGACCTCGGAATGCTCGAGTCAGGGAGGCTACCAGGGTGGATTTCCCAGCGCCGGGAGGGCCTGTGAACCCCACCCTTTTCGAAAACCGAGGGATTTCGAGAGCTGAGTGGAGGAATGCCTGGAACCCCGGCCTCTCGTTCTCGACCAGGGAGATGGCCCGAGCCAGAGCGACCTTCTTGCCTGCCCGAAACCGTTCGAGAAGAGCCTGGTTCTCCATCTTCATCTTAGTAATACCGATCGTCCGGCCTGATTCCCCTGGAATGCCGGAGGGGGTTCTCCAGTAGGTGCGTGGGGATCAAGAAAACCAGTAAGAACATGAACAGGGACGCAATGAACCCCACCGCCAAGAACCAGTAGTTCTGCAGCGCAATGAACATGACCGCGGTGATGACGGCCGTGCCCGTGGCGAAGATGCTCAGGAGAAGCCTTCGTGCCTGAAGGTGGAGGATTCTCTCCTGGCCCTGGACATCCCGTGGGTGCACCCGGACCCGGAGCTCTTCCCTCTGTGCCCTCAGAAGGAGGTCTCGAATCGAGGAGAGCGTGCTCTGGGCCTCGCTCAGGAGATCCAGGGCCAGGTTCCCGGGATCCCGCCCCGTGGTTCGCTGAATGTCCGATCGGAACTCACCAATGACTTTTCGAACCAGGCCGAGGCCATCGAACTTCGGGTCGTAGCGGTATCCGATTCCTTCCAGGAGGACCGAGGTCCTGAAGAAATACACCAGCTCCTGAGGGAGCAGAAGAGGGAAGGTATAGAACGTGTCGAAGATCTTTCCAACAATCTCCTGGATGCGCTCCCGGGAGGAGCCACGTACCCTCTCAATGATCCGCATGATCTCGACTGCGGCTTCATGGATCTCCCCCCTCGAGACCTCGGGAGAGATCATGCCCAGCTGGTACATCCCATTGATGGTCCCGTCCAGGTTCTCCTTCTCCACGGCCAAGGCAAGGTTCAGGATGGACTCCCTCGTCCACTTTGGTACCCTGAGCATCATCCCCCAATCCAGGAGCACGATGCGACCGTCATCCTGGACCAGGAGGTTCCCGGGATGCGGATCGGCGTGGAGGAACCCGTCCACCATCATCGTCCGGAGGTACAGGCCGGTGAGGGTTTTCATGAGATCGGTGAACTCGAGATTTCCGGAATCGAACCTGTCCTGAAGTCGGTCGATCTTGGTGCCGGAGCAATACTCCATCACCAGAACCCGTCTTCTTGTGTGCTCGTCGAATACTCTCGGGATCCGGACCCTTCCTTCATCAGGGAAAAAAGCCCTGAAGACCTCCATGTTCTCGGCTTCGTGCCTGAAGTCCATCTCCTCCCGGACCCGTACGGAGAACTCCCTGACGAGGTTGGTGAGGGCCCGGATGTGGTGGTTCCTGAAGAGAACGTTCAGCCAGAAGAGAGCGCGAAAGGAGATCTCGAGATCCAACGCCACAGCTTCTTCGACTCCGGGACGGAGCACCTTGACCGCTACATCTTCTCCCTGAAACCGCGCCCGGTACACCTGGCCCAAGCTCGCCGCCGCCATCGGTTCGGTCTGGAAGTCCTCGAACACCTCCTCCACCGGCCGTTTCAGTTCCGCCTCCAGGACCTGGGCCACCGCCTCCCAGGGATCGGGCGGAACCTGGTCCTGAAGGGTCCCGATATGCGTGAGGTAGGGTTCAGGTAGAATATCCGCTCTGGAGCTGAAGAGCTGGGCCAACTTGATGAAGGTCGGCCCCAAGCCCCCCAACACCTTCGTAAGCCTCCTGGCCCGCCGTTCGTGGTGCTTCTCACTCCTGTCCGGGGGACGTCCGAGCAGTACGAAGCGGCGACGGTCCCTCAAGAAGGCCACCACAAAGGGAGTGAGCCGGTAGAGGACCGATGCCGTGCGAATGGACCGTCTCATAGGAGGACAGCAGTGGCGAGCCCCAGAAGGAGAAAGAACCCGACCAGATCGGTGAAGGTGTGCACGAAGACCGACGAAGCCACTGCAGGGTCGATCCCGAAACGGTTAAGGATGGTCGGTACGAAGGATCCGGCAAAACCCGCCACCACGAGGTTGCCCCACATGGCCAGGAGGACGACGAGTCCCAAGGCGGGGTTCCCGCCCGGAACCAGAAGGCTCAAACCGGCAATGACCCCACCCAGGACGGCACCGTTCGCAAGGCCCACGAGCAGTTCTTTTCCAACGGCCCTGTAGGGCCCGTGCCCGATTTCCCCCTCCCCGGACAGCGAGATGCGACGAACCGTTACGGCCAGGGCCTGGGTTCCGGCGTTCCCGCCCAGGGCCGCGATGATGGGGGCAAGAGCCGCCAGGATGATGATGTTTTCCACGGTGTCCCGAAAAAACCAAACCACGGAAGCGGCGATGGTGGCGGTCAGTAGGTTCAATGCCAGCCAGGGAAGGCGGATCTGAACGGTCTCAGACCAGCTTCCTCGAATCTCTTCTTCGTCCGAGGTTCCCACGAACCGCAGAAGGTCTTCGGTTTGCTCGGATTCAAGAACGTCCAGGACATCGTCGAAGGTTACCCGGCCAAGAAGTACATTGGACTGATCGACCACCGGAATGGACGGGAGGTTGTACCGGGAGATCAGGCGCCCTACTTCCTCCTGGTCCTCGTCCGGCTCCACCGACGCCAGCACGGGCTGCACGAGGTCTCCCACCGGCTGGAGTGGATCGGCAAGGATGAGGTCGTCCAACGGCACCGTGCCCAGGAGATGATGCTCGTCATCCACGACGAACACGGTGTAGAAGTCTTCCACTTCCCGGCCCCGCCGACGTACCTCCGCAATGGCTTGCCCGGCGGTGAGGTCTCCCTGGACACGCACCAGGAGCGTGTCCATCAGCCCACCGGCAGACTCCTCGTCATAGCGGAGAAGACCCCGGATCTCCCCGGCTTCCTCCAGAGGCAGAGCAGCGAGAATTTTGGCCCGCTCCTCCGGTTCGAGCTCTCCTACGAGGTCTACGGCGTCATCGACCTCCAGTTCATGGAGGAGCTCCGCTCCCTTCTTGGGGTCCAATGCCGCCAGGATTTCTCCCGGATCTTCTTCCTCGTCCATCTCTGCCAGGGTCTCCGACGCCAGCTCGATGGGAAGGACCCGCATGAGGGCCACCCGTTCGTCGTCGGAGTCCAGCGACTCCACCAGGTCAGCCACATCACTGGGATGCAGCTCCTTGAGGAGGTCGGCGACGGCGTTCAGGTCTCCTGACTCCACCAACTCCTGGAGCCTCTGTCGAAGGCCTTCGATGTCCTCGAAGCGGGGAGTCGTCAAAGGTGAACCTCCAGAGAACGGAGTGTTGGAACACAAAGGGCTCATCCCGGAATCGATGAAGCCCCAACCGAGGAACCCACGATCCGTTCGGAACGAACCTTAGCGGAGTTAAGAAAGATCCGGGACGGGATGAAGGGCGTCAAGCCAACCCGGATGGGCGAGAATGCGGCCTGAACTGATCCTCCGGGGCCTGCCCCTCAGTTCGTCAGAGTTTCCAGGACGGCAGCGAGCAGCTCTTCCTGCTTCAAAAACATCTCACTTCGGGCCCGATCCTCCCCTTCGGGGTGCTGGTATCCCAGGACGTGAAGGGTGCCGTGGATGACCAACCGCAGCAACTCCTCTTCCACGGGAATCTGGAGATCCGCCGCCTGCCGTTGGGCCTGGTCAAAACCTACGTAGACGTCCCCCAGCACCGGATCACCCGGAGCGTGGAGGGCAAAGGCGATCACGTCAGTGACGTTATCCCTTCCCAGGTATTCCTCGTTCAGACTCAGGATCCCACCGTCGTCCAGGAGCGTAATCGAGATTTCCGCTTCCTGAACCCCCTCGGCTCCCAAAGCCGCTCGGCAGCCCTGTTGAAGGAGCGCCTCAGGGTAGCCCCAGGATCCCGCGGCGTTTATCTGGATCTCCAGGGTCCGGTCATCACCGCTCATGGGGGCCAGGGCCGATATCCGGCTCCTGGGCCGGTGTCAGCGGGAGTTGTTCATCGTTGGACGGACCCTCGGGTAGGGAATCCCCTTCCCCGGCGGCGTCCTGGGCTGAGGCCCCTTCCTCCTCAACGATCTGTTGCGCGGTGTCTGGTTCGGGATGCGGCTTGGCCCCTTCCTCATCTCGTTGGGGTTGACCGTCGTCCGTCTTCCCGTCGCCCGTCTCAGGGTCGTCCGTCTTCCCGTCGTCCGTCTCAGGGTCGTCCGTCTCACCCTCATCCGTCGGGGATTCGGTGATGTGCCGCGTGGCGGGATAATCCAGCCTATGGTGGAACATGCCAGACACCACCTTCACAAACTGCTCCTGAACTTTGGTGATTTCTCCGAGAGTAAGGGGGGCCTCTGAGAGCTGGCCGTCCCGGATCTTTCCGTCGACGATGGTCTGAACCAGCTCCTGAACCCGCTGTGGGGATGGATCCTGCAAGGCCCGGGTGGCCGATTCCACCGAGTCGGCCAACATGGCGATGGCCGTCTCCTTCGACCGGGGTTTCGGTCCGGGATACCGGAACTCTTCCTGGTCTGGCTCCTCCTCCGATTCCTCCCTGGCTCTTTCGTAAAAGAAGCCTATGAGCTGGGTGCCATGATGCTCCGGAATGAACCGGGCCACCACATCGGGGACTCCTTCGTTCCTGGCCATCTTCTCACCCTCCACGACGTGCTCCCTTACGATGGACGCCGACGTGTGGGGCTTCAGCTTGTCGTGGGGGTTCCGGCCCCCTGGTTGATTCTCAACGAAGTACTGGGGTTTGAGCATCTTCCCAACGTCGTGGTAATAGACGCCGATACGGGACAGTAGTCCGTTTGCGCCGATGGCCGTGGCAGCGGCTTCGGCCAGGTTGGCCACGTTGATGGTATGGGCATAGGTCCCACTGGCCTCCAGTGAGAGGCTCTTCAGGAGAGGTCGGTTGGGATCCGCCCATTCCAGGAGACTCTGGTCGGTGGTGATTCCGGTGAACCATTCGAAGACCGGCATGAACCCCATGGCCAGGATGGAGCTGACTATGGCATTGGAACCGGCATATACGATCGAAACGAGAACACCCCCGGGTGCCGCAGCTTCCTTGAGACCAAATGCCGTCAGGGCCAGGGCATAGCCCAATGTGATGAGGGAAATGAAGATCCAGGTTTGGGATCGCCTCCGGATTGCCCGGGCCGATAGAGCGGCCGCGCCTCCTCCCATGACGGTGAAGGCCAGAATCTGGGGGGTACGGAACGGCTCCAGGGTACCCGTGATCACCCCCAGGACCAGTGCCAGGATGAGCGCCATGCGCCCATCCCAGAGGATGGCCACCGGAAGAACCACGAAGGCAATGGGGAGGAACTGCCAGTACTCACCCTCCAAGGAGGAGATTCCGGCTCCTATCGAGAAGTACACGGCTACCAGGAAGGCGAGGAGGAAGACCCAGCGGTAGCTTGCATAAACCTCCGGTCGATAGAAGAAGAGGAGAACGCCGAACACGCTCAACAGGAGGAGGTTCAATAGGAAGCTCCCGAGAACCGCTCCCCAGTCCCTTCCCACCTCCTGAATTAAACCCTGTGCCTGGAGAGCGGCCTGGTGGACCTGTAGAGCCCGGTACTGAAAGGGGCCGATTTGTGACCGTTGCCGGACAAAAACTTCACCGACGACGACCGAGTCCCCTTCCGTGATCGGTACTGAAGCCCTCCTACGGATTCGCTGTGCTTCTGTGCGGCTTACGTCATATCGGTAGGGAGATTCGAAAAAATGGGTCAGGATGTTACCGGCAATCGCCTGGAATTCGGACGTGCTGGGAGGAAGAGCATCCCGGGCCTCATTGTGGAAGTCGGTCCCCCAGAGAAACTCCCCTGCGTCCAGGGTTT
>JBDHGR010000280.1:0-6076 GCA_039589815.1 Gemmatimonadota bacterium
AAAAATCTGGGCCAGCTCCTGAAAGTTGGCATCGTTGATCCCCGCCAAGAGCAGCTGGTCGGCTCCCTCGGCATCGAGTCGGTGCTCCAGGATCGTACCGTCCTTGTTCGCCATGTTCCTCCCTTGGGCGACCTCTTTGGTTAGGACGCCAGGCGGCTTTCGGTGGTTGCTAGTCCTTCTCCGGTAAGCGTTGGAGGTGGAGCTCCCGAAGCTCCTCGTCGGAGATCGGGGTCGGAGCTCCCTCAAAAAGGGCCCGGGCAGCCGTGGTTTTCGGAAAGGCGATCACATCCCGCAGGCTGGGGGCCCCGATGAACTCTTTCACAATCCGATCCATCCCCAGAGCAATCCCTCCATGGGGCGGAGCCCCGAGCGTGAGGGCCTCCAACAGGAAGCCGAACTTCAGATCGATCTCGTCGTCGGAGAGGCCAAGGTGCCGCAGGATGACCCGTTGGACCTCGGGCCGGTGATTCCTGATGCTCCCCGAACCAAATTCCACACCGTTGTATACCAGGTCGTACGCCTGACCCCTGGTTTTCGCGGGGTCCTTCTCGAGGAGGCCCGCGTCCTCCGGGTGCGGGTGCACGAAGGGATGATGGGCCGGGGTCAGCGTCCCCGCATCCTGCTCTTCGAAGATCGGGAAGTCCACCACCCAAAGCCAGGCGTCTTCTTCGGCCGGCTCCTGCCCCAGAGCCGTGAGGGCAGGGACCCGAACCCCATCCAGAGCCGGGGAGGTGATGTTGTCGGGACCGGCAGCAACCAAAGCCAGGTCGCCCGGAGTCAGTTGAAGAGCCTGATAGTCCCCCTCTGCCATGAAGCGAGCCAGGGGGCCGGACCCGCCCTCCTCCGTGCGCTTGACCCAGAGCAGGCCAGGAGCTCCGGCCTTTCTCGCCAAGGCCTCGAGGCCCTCGATCTCCCGTCTGGAGAGGCCCGCTCCCTTCTCCAGGCGAAGGCCCCGGGCACGACCACCCGCCTCGATGGCGCCTTGAACCACCCTGAAGTCCAATCCGCCCAGTTCGGCTGTCCAGTCTTGGATCTTCAGACCGTACCTGAGGTCTGGACGGTCCGTTCCGTATGACTCCATGGCTTCCGCATAGGCCATTCTCGGGAAGGGAGGGGACACCTCCCGCCCAGCCACGGCGGCCATTGACGCCATCAACCCCTCGATCCATCCGAAGAGGTCCTCGGGCTGAATGAAGGATGCTTCGATGTCGATCTGGGTGAACTCGGGCTGCCGGTCGGCCCTGAGATCTTCATCCCTGAAACACCGGGCAATCTGGAAGTAGCGATCCAGGCCCGAAGCCATGAGGAGCTGTTTGTAGAGTTGGGGACTCTGAGGCAGAGCGAAAAAATCCCCCGGGTGATTCCGGCTCGGCACCAGGTAGTCCCTTGCACCCTCCGGCGTAGGCTTGGTGAGAATCGGGGTTTCCACCTCGAAAAAGCCCAGGCCATCCATATAGTTCCTCACCGCGAGGACCAGGCAGTGCCTAAGCTCCAGGTTCCGCTGCATCTCCTCCCGCCGGAGGTCCAGGACCCGATGTCGCAGGCGGAGGTCTTCCGAGGGGAGCTCCTCCTCAGGAGACCGAAAAACGGGGATCGCCGGCGTGACCGCCCCGTTCAGGACGCTCAACCGGGTCGCCTTCAACTCCACGTCACCGGTGAGCATCTCCGGATTCTGAGCATCCGGGGGTCGGAGTACCACCTCGCCTTCCACCTGGACCACGTCCTCGGCTCCCAGATCTCGGGCCAAGGCAAGAGATTCGGGTTCGGTCCAATCCGGGCCTACCGAGACCTGGAGCACACCGCTCCGGTCTCGGAGGTCGATAAAGTACAATCCCCCCAAATCCCGACGCCGATGAACCCATCCGCACAGGACCGGGTGACTCCCTACATCCTCACCGGTGACGCCACCCATCAGACGGGTCCGATAAGACGTAGCCTCCAGTTCGATCTGCGTGTCGGACTTCATGGATCTCACTTTTTCTAAAACAAACGCGGTGGCCAAACCCAACAAAAAAAGGGACTGCCGCCCTCTTGGCAGCAAGCCCCACATTTCCAGGAGATCGGCTCGCATACCGATCCCGGGGCGGCTCCGCTAAGTTAACGGAGGAGATTTTTCGGTACAAGAAACGTCAGGCGCTTCTTACCGTGAACCGATTTCGGCTTCCCACCACCGTGGCTCTGATCTCCTGCCTCTCACCCACCGGGGTCGAGGGGCAGATGATCTTCGATTGGCCACTGCGGGCGGCCCCCCAACCCGAGGCCGTCCTCACAGGGGCAGGGGCCGTATTCTGGAACCCCGGGAGCCTCGTCCCGGAGGTTGGAACGGACCGTGAGGTCTGGATCATCCATGTGGACGGCCCCGATGTCACCGGCGTGGGAGGAGTGGCGTTATCAGGCGTCGCCGAGCTCCCCATGGGGTTCCACGGTGGAGCCGGATACTGGCACCTGGGTATCGAAGACATTCCCCGAACCACCACCTCCCCCCTTCAGGAGATCGGGGGAATCAATGTTTCGGAAGACGTGTTCGTCCTTGCTTTGGCACGGCCCCTGGCCGGTCACACTGGAATCGGCGGGAGTCTCAGTTTCCAGAGGGGTGCAGCAGGGCGGGACACGAAGAGTCGGGCGGAGGGAGAAATCGGAATCCACCATCAGTCGAACCTGCCCTTCTCACCCCGGATCGGATTCGTCCTCAAGGGTTTGGGAGGAGGAATGAAGGCGCATGCCGGTACTGAACTGTCTCTTCCGGCCCTGGCTTCCGACCGCATCCCGGTCCGAATAGGATATGGAATCCAGGCCGACAAGAACTTCCATCCCGTAGACCACCGGTTCTCTGTCAGGGGATCATGGATGGATCAACTCCACCTGGGCGTGGGCTTCTCCTACCTTGGTGAGGAGAATGGCTGGATCCCCCTCTGGATGCTGGGTGCGGAAGTCGGCCGTTACTCCCTCTCCATTCTCCGGGAATCATTGGCGAACGGCTTTGGGGCGGTTCATTTCTTTCAGGCGGCCGTTCGGTTTCCCTAGCAGCCCGGCTCGCCGAGGATCCGGCTCGCCATTTGTCAGAATCCTAGAAAACCAGGACACACATGCCTAATGAAGTCGATCTGTTCGGTTTGACGCCCGAGGACCTGGACAGGGCGCTCTCCTTGCACTTCCAGGGTAGAGGGCAACCGACCTACCGGGCTCAACAGGTGCGGGAATGGGTTTTCGACAGCCTGGCACCTGATTTCGACGCCATGACGAACCTTCCCCGGGTGGAGAGGGAAGCCCTGGCAAGGGCCTTCTGGATGGCTGGACCAGAAGTGGCGGATGTTGCCGAATCTGCAGATGGCACGGTAAAGCACCTGTGGCGGTTAGCAGATGGGGAGCTGGTGGAGTCGGTGCTCATACCTGCAGAAGATCGGCTTACGCTCTGCATCTCTTCCCAAGCCGGGTGCGGAATGGGGTGCACCTTCTGCGCCACTGGTTTTGGGGGCCTGCGACGAAATCTCACCACAGCCGAGATTGTCGTCCAATACCGGACGTCCCAGCAATGGGCTCACCAAGAGGGAAAGGGTCGCATCGGGAACGTAGTTTTTATGGGGATGGGGGAGCCTCTGGCCAACCGAAAAGCCCTCTTCCCTGCCCTGAGTATTCTCAACCAGGGTTATGGCATCGGGTCCCGCCGCATCACGGTCTCCACGGTGGGTCTGGTGCCAGGGATCCTGGAGCTGGCGAAGCGCCCGGAGCAGTTCCGCCTCGCTCTCTCACTTCACGCCCCTGACAGCGAGCTAAGGCGAACCCTGATCCCGTTGGAGAATCGGTACCCACTGTCGGAGGTCGTTGCGGCGCTGAAGGCCTTCGATGCCGCTGGGGGAAAGAGGATCACCTTCGAATACACTCTCATCAGAGGGGTCAACGACCACGCCCACCTCGCCCCTCAGTTGGCCGAGCTGGCCTACAACCTTCAGGCCTTCGTGAACCTGATTCCCTACAACCCAATCCCCTACCAAGACTGGGAGCCGAGCCCGCCAGACCGGGTACGCCTGTTTGCGAAAGCTATGGAAGAGAGGGGGGTTTCGGCGGCCGTCCGGGAACCCAGGGGTAGAGACATCGATGCGGCGTGCGGTCAGCTACGGGCCAACGCCCTCACTTGATCATGTCGCCGATCCGGCCCCAGCGGATCTCCTTCAACCAAGGGAAGGGACGAAGCGAACCCTTATTGTAGGAGAAGTAGACCAGGACAGCCCTTCCCTCGATGCGCCATCCCTCCAGGAAGCCCCAGTAGCGGCTATCCAAGCTGGTATCCCGGTTGTCTCCCAGCATGAGAAACTGGTCCTCCGGAATGACCAAGGGACCCCAGTTGTCGCGGCTGGGTGTGTAAGACCCATTGGTGGGACCCGGAAGGAGGTAGTCCTTCTGCCATGGCATCCAGGGGTGGACATCGTCCCGGGAATCGGTGTGCCGGACATATGGCTCTTCCAGGGGTTCGCCATTCACATAAAAGACCTTGTTCCGCATCTCCACAGTGTCACCTGGGAGACCCATGAGGCGCTTCACCAGCTTGAGCTCGTCCTCGTGGGGGGGGTCGAACACGAGGATATCTCCCCGCTCCAGCTTCGAGTATCCCGGGATCCTCCACGACGTCCCCGGCACCTGGCTTCCCACGGCTGCCCGGTTGACCAGGAGGAGATCTCCCACCAGGAGCGTTTCCTCCATGGAGCCGGAAATGATGACAAAGGTGTGGACGAGGAAGCTTCGAATGAAGAGAAAGAGGATGAGGGCGACAACCAGCGACTTCGTCCACTCAACGAGAGCGTTTTCGTCCCTCCTGCCCTTCTTACTCGAGGATTTTCCCCCCCGGTCCGATCCACTCGGGCCAGCTCCCTCTCCAGCACTCTTCTGTTTTCTGCGGTTTTTCTTTGCCATTCTCTATGGCCTATGGTTCTCTGATTCCGGAGGGGACTCTCTGCGAAAGAACCGCCGTAGGTCCCACCAGGGCACATGCTTTTCGAGACTCTCCTCCGCGGCTCGAGGGGCCTCCCAGTCAGGGCCCAGGCGGACCGTGATGTCCACCAGGAGAGTCGAATCCGGCTCGGACTGGACCAGGGGTATTCCCAGGGCACCCGCCACCAACTCTGCCGTATCATACTCCCCTATTCGATCCATCACTACGGAAGGGTCGTTGGAATAGGTTCCGGCATTCCCGTAATATACGACATCGAAGCCCCGGTCCCGGAGGACCCCGGTGGCTTCCCAGGCTACCCCGGGGACTCCAGCACCATTCAGGACCTCCACCCTTACCCGGTCCGGACCTCCGGGAAGAGCCGACGGGGGCCCGACGGCACTGGTTTCACGACTTCTTCGGGATAGGGAAGACCCGAGCAGGATCCCCACTCCCGAGAGCACCAGGATGAAGACTATAACTCTGACGCGCTGGCCCACGGCTGGCCCTCCGAGAGACGGTTCCACATCCCCAAGGTCTCCGGACGCAAAGGGCGACCCTTATCAAGAAGATACCCGATTCGGGCGGCGAGGATCTCTTGGACCACCTCTTCGAGCTCCTCTGGCGCCTTCTGTCGAAGACCTGCCCTCCAATCCTCACTGATTCGCCTCCCAGGCTCAAGGAAGTCGGCCGCGAAAAGGGCGAATCCCAGGTTTCCAAAATCGGCCGATCCCAGGGTGTGAAAGGCGATGGCGTGAAGGAATTCCTGGTCATTCACCCCTTCTGCCCGAAGCCGTTCGGCGGCACCGGGGCCGTGAAGAACCTTCCCGGGAAGGTCCTGAAAAGGGGGGCCGACCGTTCCACGAAGCCGGCGAGGATCCTCGTCCCGAAGGGCGTCGTGGAGGTGCCCGGCTGCAACCCACCGGGTCGTTTCCCACTCCGACTCTCCCCTCGTTCGGGCCCATTCTCCGAGGAGAGCCGCCACCCGGGCCATGTGGGCTCTCCTCTTGTCGCCCGCGACGGTCCAAATGGGGAAGGCCCCCGAGGAGGCATCCACCACCAGTGGGTGAAGACCGGGGCCTGATGGCTGCGACCGGGAGGGGGAGGGGTGATCCACCGTGGTCAAACCCTGAGAACATGGTTGTCGATGAG
>JBDHGR010000281.1:0-6076 GCA_039589815.1 Gemmatimonadota bacterium
CGGTTGCGAGCTCGCCCAAGCCTTCGCTCGCTTCGGCAGCCGGGTCACACTCTTGGAGATGGCGGAAAAGCCCATCCCGCGTGAAGAACCCGAAGCGTCCGCGGCCTTGGCGTCTGCTCTGCAGCGAGACGGAACAACTTTTCTGGGCGGCGCCAAGGTGGTAGAGGCAGGAGCCCGAGGAAAGGCCACGGTGGTTCGCTATGAAAAGGATGGGGATAGGCACGAACTGGAGGGGGATTCCCTCCTCGTGGCCGTGGGCCGAGCCCCCAACGTCGAGCTGGATCTGGAAGCCGCCGGGGTGGCCTACAGCCGCCGGGGAGTGAAAGTGGACGACCGTCTCCGGACCACCAACCGACGGATCTACGCTGTGGGTGACGTGGCCTCTCCCTACCAGTTCACCCATGTGGCCGATGCACAGGCGCGCCTCGCGGTGCGCAACGCCCTCTTCTTCGGGCGTGGCAAAGCTGGAGACTTGGTGATCCCAGCGTGCACTTACACCAGCCCGGAAGTGGCTCGGGTGGGCCCCACGACGTTGGAGTTTCGGGAGACCGGCGTTGAGGTGGAGACGATCACCATACCCTTTGACGACGTGGATCGGGCCCGGTTGGATGGGGAGGATGAAGGGTTCGTACAGGTTCACGTTCGGAAGGGTAGGGACGATATCCTGGGGGCGACCATCGTGGCTCCCCACGCCGGCGATCTCATCGCACAGGTGACCCAGGCCATGAAGCTGGGAGCCGGCCTCGAGACGTTGGGGGATGTGATCTTCCCCTATCCCACGACTGCGGAAGCGCTGAGGAAGGCTGCTGACAAGTATCGGCGTCGGCGGCTGACTCCAAGGGCCCTTCGAATCTTCGAGTTCTTCTTCAAAGTGAGTCGGATGCTCCCCTGAGAGAGCCCTGGAAGGGTGGTCCAGGGATGCCCTCGGGGATGTCTCCCCCTGGATCGGCCTTTGCTGCGCTGCCATTGAGGTCGGTGGCTTCCCTGAGTGCTCTCCGGGCGATGCGGGTCACCAGGACCGTGACGGCCGCCGTTGCCAGAAGACCCACCCCCAGCATCGCGTAGCTACCCGGGCCCCTCTGCAATGTACCGCTGGCGCTCATGGCCACCTGGCCGGCAGCGTAACCCGCATAGACATACATGAATGTGCCGGGGGCCATGCCCACTGCACTGGCGAAGGCATAGTCCCGCAACCGAACCGCTGTGAGCCCCAGTGCATAATTGAGAAAGTTGAAAGGGAATACAGGAGAGAGCCGGATCAGAAAGATGAGCTTCGCGCCCTGTTTCTGGATCGCTTCGTCCATGGAGGAGAGACGTGGATCGGCACCGATCCGTTTTTCCAGCGGACCGCGGGCGAGGTAACGTGAGACGAGGAAGGCCAAAGAAGCGCCCAAGGTCGCCCCGACCAAGGTGAAGACGGTTCCTCTTGCCAGGCCGAAGATGGCCCCTGACGCCAGTGTGAGGACCGAACCGGGAACCCAGGCGACGGTCGCTAGGATGTATAGACCGATGTATGCGATGGCAGCCCAAGGGCCGAGGCTTTGGATCGCATCGAGGGACCCGGGGACAAAACCTGCGCCCTCTCGAGCGAGGAGGATAACGGCAGCTCCGACTCCAACGGCGGCCGCGGCCTTCCATACGATCGAAGCCCCGGTGCGCCTGGTAGGCCGGTCCCCACCCTTTTTCATCCCTGGGTCATTCATCGTTATCTCACTCGATGGTCGTGACTTTCGTATTCCGAATCAGGGAAGGGTCGCCAGGGTTCCCCGGTTCCCCTCTTCCATCCCGGCCCACGTCAAAACGCCTTCAGGTACGTCAGTTTGATTACTCCAGCCCGGTTCACCCACCGCTCATCGTGGGGGTCCATCAGGTCACCCCGGAAATACCCGGTATTCAAGACCAGGAAGAGGTCGCTTCCGGGGGTGTGGATCCAATCGATACGGATATTGGCCTGGAGGGTCTCCGACTCGTCGTCGAATTGGACGAGGGCGTTGGCAAAGAGTTTTCGGTTCAGGGCGCTCAAGACATTCAGCCCCAATATGGTGGTTTCGAACTCACCACTTTCCACAGGGAGATCGATTTCCCTCCGGTCGAAGCTGGCCGTGAGCTCGAGGTGGGGACCGGTCTTCCAGGTGACGGCACCGCCGTATTGAAACCAGTCACCATTCCAGAACTCGCCCCGGTGGGTGACACCCTGGGCCGAGATCTCCCGGGAGTCGTTCGTGCGGAAGAGGATGCCCGCGTAGTTGTACGGGTAGTCCCCCGGTGGGATCAGAACACCCGGCCGAATGGGGAAGGGATCCTCCAGTCGCTCCCAGTGGTGGGTCAATCCCACCAACAGATAGAGCCCGTTCTGGAAGGTGAGGCTCGGGTAGAGGATCAGCTCGTCAGACTGTTTCACCCCGTTCTGCCCGTCGATGTAGTTCCCCAGGAGCTGAAAAGAAGCCTGCCGGGCCCAGGCGCTGTCTTCGAACCGTGGGGTCCAGGCGACGGACCCGCCGTAGCGAACCATGTCCGTCCGTCGCACAAAGCCCAGTGCCGGATCATAGGCCTTTCCGATGTTGGTGTAGTCGGAAGCCAGGGAGAAACGGTCGTTCCGGAGCTGTAAACCGAGATACCCGGCGGCGGAACCTCCCCCTGACTCTTTGTCCTGCCAGGTGTTGGAGAACCAAGCGTTGAGGCTGCTGCTGGTGAGGAACCGATACCGCAGGTCCACCCCAGCGACGCGGTTGTACGTGTCGGAATCCTGGTAGTTGGTGACGATGCCTCCGACGGTCGCCCTGGGGCCCACGTCACCCCGCAGGCGGAGGACCATATTGTTCGCACCTGCGATTCCGTCTGGGTGGTTGTCCTCTGTTTGGAGGTTCAGGAAGCCGATGGAAAAGGGTCCAGCCTGCCCGGTTACACGCCCTCCGCCGAGGATGTCGTTGGTGAGCCCGATACGGCGGCTGAAAAAGACTTCAGTGCTTCTGCTGTTCCCGAACTGGAACAACTCAGATCGTTCAAGGAAGAACTCACGCTTCTCCGGGTAAAACAGGCTGAAACGGGTGAGGTTGATCTGAACGTTGTCGGCCTCGACCTGGGCGAAGTCGGTGTTCCAGGTGAGGTCGGCCGTGAGGCTCGGCGTGATGCTCCACTTGACGTCCAATCCCACTTCATCTGTAACCGTGGTTTCCTCGTCCCCGGCCCGCTTCTGACCTCCGAAGATCCCAAAGGGTTTCACTTCCAGGTGCCGGCCGGGGTTCAGACCGTCCAAGCCGGTGAGTGCGCCGAATCTGGAGGCCTGGTCCATCCCCCCTTCGAGGGTGCCAGCATAGGCTAGGGGGATATGGGGCCAGGTGACCTCTTCATTCTTTCTTCGGATAGACCGGTAAAACGCCACCCCCATGGTCGAAGCGTTGGCCGGATCAAACCTGATCGTGGTGAGAGGTATGGCTACCTCCAACTCCCAGCCCCGGTTGGTGATGCGAGCTTCACTCTCGTAAACGCCCTCCCACATCCAGTCATCCGGGGCAACCAGTTGCTCGTTGGTGAAATGGGCGTCTCCCTGGGTCCCAAAAGGGTTCAGCACAAAAACGTAGGCGCTTCGGCGATCATGGTAGGTGTCCAGGGCGATGATGATCCGGTCATCCTTGTCGATCCGCCCCTCCCGGTGAAGGATGCTCCGCATAATCAGGTGCGGTTGGGAATCGAACATGACCATGCCGAAGTAGATGGCCCGGTCATCATAAGTCACCCGGATTTCGGTTCTCTCGGTTGCCGGTGATCCGTCGGCCGGCCAGCGCTGACGAAAACCCGTGGCGGGCTCGGCTTCCTGCCATATCTCTTCATCCAAGATGCCGTCGATCCGGATTGGGTCATGGGTCCGCGTGGCAGGGAGAGTGGAGCCCGGATCAGTTTGGGCCCGGACACCAGTGGGGAGGGAAAGGGCAAGCACGCCGACGAGCGGGACGTATGCGATGAACCGCTGAGCACCAGCGAGGACGGCGGCGATGAGGGTCACGGCTTTCCTGGACTCCTCCGACCCAGTTCAGGGCCGGGTTGAGTTCTTGGGTCCTTCCCAGGCAGGATCCTAAGGCCGAGGTATGGGTCGGGCGAGATCCGGTTTGAAAGTCGAGTAGCCTCCGATCTCCCCAAAGCCTGCTGGGTCGGCTAAAGCCCCCCGGCGTCGGCCGTCAGCGCCGGAAACCCATCGGGCGGCCGCCGGTGCTGTGTTCCTTGCTCGAAAGCGTACGCGAGCTTGAAGAGGAGTCCCTCTGAATAGGGGCGCCCCAGGATCTGGAGACCGGCCGGGAGGTTTCCGTAACTGAAACCCATCGGGACCGTGATGGCTGGCATTCCGGTGGCTGGAGCCACCCGCTGGCTGTTGTCTCCCCGATACTCCTGCCGGGCACGGTCGATATGCGCGGGTGGGGAGGTCCAGGAGGAATAGACCACCGCATCCACTCCAGCAGCATCCATGGCCGCTACCAGGTCCTGGAGGTAGGCCTGTCTTTCAGGGTGTTCGAAATAGTCCGGGCAGGGCGGGTCCCATTCTGACGGATGCACCTCCAAGGGCCGCTCACTGTGGGAGCGCAAGGACCGCTCGGCATATGATGCGTACTGCCCTGTCTCCAGAACCTCCAACACGTCGGCCATGGGTGCTGCATCGCCCAGGGTTTTCAGGTACTCGTGCATGTCGTAGCGAAATCGCTGGCAGAACATGCCTCGGCGGTTGAGTTGTTCCTCGAGATCGAACTCGAAAGGGTCGACGACCTCGGCTCCGAGGCGGGCTAGGTCGGCAAGAGCGTCCTCGAAGATCCGTGCGACGGCGGTGTCGGTGGCTTCCGGATCGATCAGGGTGCGCATGACCCCGATTCGGGCGTCCCGTAGGCCGTCCATGGCGAGAAAGGTGGTGTAGTCGGCTTCCTTTCGGTCCCGGCCGTCTTCAGTGTAGGGATCTGCGGGGTCATAACCGGCCACCACGTTGAAAACCCTCGCTACGTCTTCCACCGTTCGGCCCATTGGGCCGGCGATGTCCCTGTCGAAGGAGAGAGGGATCACACCGTCCCGACTGGTGAGTCCGATGGTGGATCGGATTCCTACCAGGGCAAGGTGGGATGATGGCCCCCGGATGGAATTCCCCGTGTCGCTCCCGAGGCCAATGAGCCCGAAACTCGCCGCCACCCCGGAGGCCGTGCCTCCGCTTGAACCAGCCGGGACCCTCTCCAGATCGTAAGCGTTTGCCGTCGTGTCGAACGATGAGCTCACCGATTCACGGGGACTGAATGCCCACTCCGCCATGTTGGTTTTGGCGATGATGATGGCATCCTCCTCCCGGATCCGTCGGACCATGAAGGCATCATCGGGCGGGTAGCTTCCGGCGAGGGATATGGACCCTCCTGTGGTCACCATGTCATGGGTGTCGAAGTTGTCCTTTACCAGCATGGGCACGCAGAAGAGGGAGCCCAGTTCTTCTTCTTCATCCACGGCGGCATCGATCTCTCCGGCCCGAGCCATCGCGTTGGGGTTCAGGACCGTGATGGCATTCACGGTGGCCTCGTCGTAAGCCTCGATTCGGTCCAGGTAGGCCTCCACTACCATTCGGCACGTGGTTCTTCCAGAGAGGATGGCCTCCTGGACCTCGGCAATGGTGGCTTCCACCACATCCATGGGTTTTGGGTCCGGACCACAAGCCAACAGTCCGCTGGAAAGAAAGAAGACGAACAAGGGAGCTGATCGTTTCGAGAGGCGTTTCATGGCGAAACCGGTTCTTGGAGATGAGGCTTTCTGGGCGTTTCTAACGGCGGAGAAAAGATACATCCGTGGGGACGTAGGGCCAGCTTCGCCGGTTCAAGGCCCGCGATTCTCTGGAAGCCCATGGCTATTCGGTCATCCCTGGGTTTGTGCCCGACCTTTCCTCACCACCTCTCGGATGCCATTGTGGCGAGACATTGTTCTCGAAAAGCCAGGGTCAGGAGTCGAGATGTATGAGTTGTGTGTGTCCGTGAAGAAGGTGATGGGGGAGTGCACGGCCTGCCCGCCCATGGAACCCGGGGATTACTTCACTGTGACCGACGGTGACATCCGGATTCCG
>JBDHGR010000282.1:0-8106 GCA_039589815.1 Gemmatimonadota bacterium
ACTCCCCGCTCTGCCAGGAGCTCTTCAACGTCCCTGAAGCTCAAGGAGAATCGGTGGTAGAGCCAGACGGCGTGACTGATGATCTCGGGAGGGAAACGGTGCCCGCGGTAGCAGCCTCTGTTGGTTTTCATCAACCGAGTCTGCTGGGAACCAGCTTAAGTTGACAATACCCTTCTATGTGTTGAACTCATACCATCCGCTCCAAGAGGCAGCATTTGCCAACACGCTGTAGGTCCGACCGGATTCCAGCTGACCACTGTACCCGAGACTTGATGCTCCGGGCGGTGTTGTTCCGAATGTCACGGGGGATTTAAACCGCCCTTCAATTCCCCAGAGCGGGCGGGCGCCGCCGTAAACAATGAGGCCGGTCAACCGGCAGTCCGCCCATTGGAATTCCACCTCCTCACCCACCACGGCATGGAATCCAGGGGGGTTCGTGGCTCCACACACCTCCGGCTCAGTCGATCCGTCGCACCCAAGGACTGAAAAGAGAGAGATCCCGAGGAGAAACCAAGCGGGTTTTCGACTGTGCATCCAATTCTCCAGCTGACACCCATGAGGTGCTGTTAATCTACCGGTGCGCGTCATCCTTCTGCCACAAAAAAACGGACGGCCCCCGAAAGAGCCGCCGTGCTTACTTCCTGAACGACACGGAAAACCGAAGAGCACCTCGGGGCGATAGATGCACGGAAGGCTGAACCAGTGGGACAGGGACTTCCCGCCAACCTTCCGACCCCCGAGCAGCCCCGACCAGACTGCCAATGATCACACCGGAGAGCCCACCGAGCATTGCGCCCACGAAGAACGGATAGCTGTCGGGCGGACAGTCCTCCGTCTCACTGCCGCAATGGAAGAGAACTGCAAGCGTTACGCTCCCGCTCACTGCCCCGATTCCTAGACCCGCCAGGGAGCTTTTCCACCAGTGCCGTTTTCCCAAGGAGACTTCGAGATCCCCCACGGCTTCCACGGGACAACGGAGTTCTTCTTCGTTCACGGCAAGGGTGAATAGGCCAGGTTCGAGGGAGGTAATGACGCCGGTTTGTTGTAGCAGCCCGCATTGAGTAGCAGTGACTCTGATTCGGTCACCAAGGCTGACGTGTCGAGGTTCTTGAGCTAGGATGGATCCGCCATTGAGAAAGGACCCAATCAGAATAAACGCGGGAACGACATGCTTGAGGGGTATCATCCTTCACCTCCGCAAAGGAATGGAAATCCCCAGTCCCATACGGCCATCGGGATAGACCTTCACGAGCGGTTGAACCCTCGGGAGGGCGACCTCCTCCCAACGGTCCTCACCAAGGATCAATCCGATGATAGATCCAGCCGTAGCTCCGCCTGCGGCCCCGTAAGCCCCCAGGATGACAGCACAAAAACCTGGCCCCCATTCCCGGTCACCCGCACATGCCGCCGCCCCCACCAATGCTCCGCTGCCCGCTCCGATTCCCGTCCCGATCAAGAACCACTTTCGTGCCCGTTCCCCAGTTGTTACCGCGGCCCCTGCAGGAACGCCTAGGATCATGGCCTCGGACCATGCTTCGTTATCCAGGGCAAGAAGGATTAACGCTGCCGCCGCACCGCCACCCAATGCACCAACGGTAGCTCCCCTATTCCAGCGACGTCGGCCCTGATATACCTCCAAGCGGTGCACCGCGGGCATGGCACAGGTCAGATCCCGCCCCCCCATCCTCAGATGGATGGAGTCTCCCACAAGGCCTCCGAATCTCCCGCCCTTCCTCGGAAGGTTGCACTCCGGCGCCGTGATCCTCACTTGCTCCCCAGGAGCGATGTCATTGGCGTTTTGCGCTCCGAGCTCTTGGCTGAGGATGACGCCGAGACTGGCGAGAGAGATCATGAACATCCTCATGTCTGCCTCCACTGTTGATTCCAGGCCATCGCTGTGTCCTGATGGCCTCGCGCACACGTTGGTTAGGGAGGCGTTCCCTGAGCGTGGCCTGGGCGTGCCGGACCGAGGTCCGCTCAAAAAAAAGCAGGAGGGATGAGTGACCCGGTGACCATTCTCTAGTGCCCTCCAAAGCCACCATTCCCGCTTCCAGGCCCTGCTAGAGACGTATCGGGATGATGTGGAGCAGTGAGAGGGTGTTCTAATCTCCTCCCTACAAACGCTTTCAGCTCCCAAAACGCCCCCTCCCAACACCTATCTCCTCTCGAAGCTGTTCTCAGGGGGGTACAGGGCACTTCCAATGGAACCTAGGGGTTGACCTGGACCCCAAGACTGCCAGAACCCTTTGTTCCCCCAGGGGGCCTATGGAGAGTCCTCGTAGGTTCATATTCCTGGACTCTCGTATGCACAAGAAAAGGACGACCCCGTTGGTGTGGAGCCGTCCCCAGTGTTTCCTCTGATTTTCTTCAGGCCGAGCCTCCTTCACTCCCCTTCCAGGGCAGGGAGAGACTCATCGTCGCCTTCGATCAGTTTGGTATCGGCTCTCTTTGCCAGGGCAACCGAACCCGAGGCAAAGCCCACCCCGAGACCTGTCAGAACGACTATTGGCAGCCAAAGCGTGATGCCGAAAATGGCGACTAGGGCCAAGGCTCCAAGCCCTCCCAGAAGCGCAATGCGCTTAAGTGACAGATCCTCAAGTCTCTTGTTACGCTCAAAGATGCTGAGGAACACTCCGAAGGCACTCCCCGCGATGAACCCTCCACCCGCAACCGCCAGGTCTGCGAGGAGGAATACCCTCATCGTAAAGCCTTCAAAGACACCGAATCGTGAGAGGATGAAGACGGGTACACCCCACAGGACAGCCCACCCAACTGCCCAAGTGAGGCCCGTCGTGATCACTCCACGAAGACGCTTCAGAAAACCCTTCATGGAAGGCTCCCTTCGGTCCAGCTCTTGTTAGGTGATGGTGTTAAGAATCGGCCCTGAGCGGCTTGGACGCAACGAAAAGAGATGGCCACCGAAGGAGCCGTCCCCTCTGATGGATCGGAACGGGACTGCGGTCAAATACTGTTCAACTCGTCTACCCGGCTTGTGCTGCGTCGATCGGAGGTTGCCCCTGAGCTTGAGTCAGTTTTCCGCTCTGGATATGTGTCTCCACCTCGTTGATGAAAACCATCAGCTTGTTGACGGCGGCTTTGATCCTTTCCCTATCGAGAGCTTTGTCGGTGTTATCAAGCTTGGAATAGAGGGAGTTGGTCTGGCCGTCATTCAGGAGGTTCTGGTATTCGATCTGCAGGAGGTCGGACATGAGCCTGCGGAGTACGCACGAAGGGGTATTGATGCGCCAAAGGATCGCTTGACTAATCCATTCCGGTGGGGCGACCCAATAGTAGAACCGATAACCTCACACTGGGCGTTCAGTCCGGCCACGTGCGACCCAGGGCCACCGAGGGGGAGGGAAAGGTCCGTCATCATCCCGTCTTCCCAAGAGAAGGCCCTTCGTTCACCGCCCTCGTTGAAGGTGAATCCCACTATCTGGCCGAGGTCATTGATCCTTGTGGCCATCCCCCCTATCCCTCCGAGGGTACCAAGCGGAACCCATATACCCGACCCCCTCAAACGAGACCGAGCTGAATCTTCGATTCTGGCCGGTTCCGTGTAACCCGCGCGTAACCCAAGGAAAGAAACAGGGGAAAACTGGAGAGGTCACGAAGGAAGTCGAGAGTCATGTAAACCCTTACAGCGGAAACCTTTGAGGCACTCTGGCGAACAAGGGGAAACAGGCGTGCTCCGCGAAAAACTGATCCGCCTAGCGGTTGTTGACTTTTCTGACCTTTCCCCGGGAATGTGGGATCATGATCTCATGGCTCCTTCTGGTCCTCCACGGCCTCACTGGGATGACTCGATCTCGCGCATCCTTGCCGTTGAAAACGCCTCCATGTGTCAGAACGCGATGCTGCCATCATCTCCCGGAAGAACCCGATCCCCTTGGCCTGATACCTCCTCCGTCCTTCATCCGTGGAATACGCACAGCAAACCGCGTTGATCGTCGTTCTTCAGCTTTCTCCATCCACTTCACGTCCTTGCCCGATAGCTAATCCGCTCCTCATCTTGCATCCCTTGGCTGACTGGGCTGGAACGGGTAGTCTCCTCTCACGGGAGCCCTCAACGTGGCATCCAAGCTCTCGTTGTTCTTGGCAGAACTGAAGCGACGCAAGGTTTATCGGGTTGCCGTGGTTTATCTGGTGGTCGGCCTCGGGCTCCTTGGCGCTGCTGAGGTTATCCTGGACCCACTCGGCCTGGGAGACCACCGATCCCACGTGGTGATCCTGGTTCTCCTCGGCTTCCCTATCGCCCTTGTCTTCGCATGGGCCTATGAGTTGCGGCCAGAGGAACCCCGAGAACCTAAGCCATCCGCTCCCCCTGCCGTGGACCCGTTGAGCAGAGAAGAGCGGAAGTCCCTCGTCGTTCTCCCCTTCGACAACTTGAGCCGCGATCCGAGTGACGCCTACTTCTCCGACGGGCTGACCGAGGAGATCATCACCAAGCTCTCCTTTCTCCGCTCATTGAGGGTGATTTCGAGGAACTCGGCAATGGCCTTAAAAGGCACCCAGAAGACTACCCGAGCCATTGCGGAGGAACTGGGCGTTCAATACGTGCTCGAAGGGAGTGTGCGGAAGGCCGGAGAAGACCTTCGGATCACGGCACAGTTGGTCGATGCCTCCACAGACGAACACCTGTGGGCGGAATCCTACGACCGCAGCCTCCAAGATGTCTTTAGGATCCAGACCGAAGTAGCGGAGAGCATCTCTAACACCCTGCGGGCCGAGTTCTCCGGGACAGAGCGGGAAAGGGTCCGGCGAGTTCCCACGGAGAACCTGAAGGCCTACGATCTCTATGTTCGCTCTCTAAGGGCCGCCGAGGGGATGCTCCCGGAGCATCTAGCAGACGCTGCTGAGCTCGCCCAAGAGTCCATCCGGCTCGATCCAGGGTTTTCCCAACCATATGCTTGGCTGGCTGAGATCTACGCCGCATCCGGACTCTACGCGAACGAACGCCCCTCCGACCTGTACCCGAAACTGGAGGCCGCTGCAACTCAAGCCTTGGAGTTGGACCCGCAAGCCGGTGAGCCCCACGTGGGGATGGCCGTAATCAGACACTTTCGGGATTGGGATTGGGCTGGAGCGGAGAAGGAGTTGGCCCAGGCCATCGTGGTCAACCCGGATCACTCTTCTGCATACCGATGGAAGGCGACGTTCCTCCTCTGTGCCGGACGTTTCAAGGAAGCCGAGGCCGCGATTCGCGAGGCTCTCGTATCGGATCCGTTCTCGCCAGACGGACACAACCTTCTCGGCCACGTCTTGGGGATGGGCGGGAGAGCTCGTGAGGCGATTCAGCTCCTGGAGTCTTCGGTGCGGCGTTGGCCGAATTACCCACTGATCCACCTCTATCTCGGGCTCTCCCACTTGTACGCTGGTGACCCCGAAGCGGCGCTCCCCTCCCTTGAGACTTCTGTAGCACTTTCGGGTGCAGCTCCCTTCATTCAATCCATTAGGGGAGTTGGTTTAAAGGCGGTCGGTCGAGTGGTGGAGGCTCGAGAGGTGTTGGACCATCTCAAGGCAAGATCCAGTAGCGATTATGTCGATCCATACAACCTGTTCTTGCTGGCAGAAGTGCTGGACGGTTTCGAAGCTGCTGTCCCCTACCTCTATGAAGCGTTGGAGGTCCGGTCCTTTTTTCTACCGTTTCTTGGTGTAGTCCCTCGCTATCGATCGCTCCACAGTGATCCGAGGTTCTGGGCGGTCCTGGAGAAAGTCTGGCCGGGTGCGAACTCGGAGGCCCAGCCCATGCCCCTCCCTCCCTCCTCCAACGCCTGAAAGAGCGGAAGCTCGTGCAGTGGGCCAGGTTCGACGGATGAGTCCGAACGGGTAAGAAGGGGTGTTCTGAGGCGTCCAAAGGATGAGCGTCAGCAAAGGGTTGTGGAGATTCCCCCATCTGTCCTGGCCCTCGTCCAGGTGCCAGATGTCTCCCACCTGCCCTTTCTTGTGGCGGAGTTTCCGGGCGTAGTGTGGGCCAAACTTCTGACACCACTGCCGGATGGTCTGGTAGGAGACCACGACTCCCCGCTCTGCCAGGAGCTCTTCAACGTCCCTGAAGCTCGGAAACGGTGCCCGCGGTAGCAGGCTCTGTTGGTTCTCATCAACCGAGTCTGCTGGGAACCGGCTTAAGTTGACAATACCATCCAGTGGGTTGAAACCCGGGCGCCCGCACCTCGTAGTACACATTGTAGTCACCATGTCCTGAGAGAGGCGACGGATGGCAAATAGGTTTCTGGGGGAATTCGAGCAGGTGGTCCTTCTGGCCATCCTGCAGATGCGAGAGAGGGCATTCGGCCTCGAGATCCGTCGCGAAATCGAGGCTAGCGCCCAACGGTCTGTATCTCGTGGCGCCTTCTATACAACTCTGGATCGGATGGAGAAGAAGGGCTATCTGGTCTGGACGGAGGAGATTCCGAACGATCCGGCTCGAAAGGCTCCCCTGCGACGGTTCTCCGTCACTCCGGAAGGGTTCAGGGCTCTTCGAGCCAGCCACAGGGCGATCTCGACCCTCTCCCGGGGTCTCGGTGAGATCCTGGAGGATGCATGAGCGTTCAGAATCCACCCAGGATCGCCGAGGCCTTCCTTCGGTGGACTCTTCCCTCGGGGGTTAAAGGCGCAAGCATCAAAGGGGACTTGGATCAGGAGTACAGGGAGCGACGGGCTGCGAACCCGGAGGTGCGACACAGCGGCTGGTACGCGCGTGAGGCGCTCGAGCTCGGCTTCCGCTTCCTCCTGGCCCGCCTTCTTCCGAAACCCAAGAACCCTGCCCAGGCGGGTAGGGCACCCAGGAGCAGCGGCGTTTGGGAGCGATGGAAGGATGAGGTTGCCCGGAGCTCGCGTCTCCTCTCGAAGAACCCCCTTCTCGCTACCTTCGCGGTAGTAGCCATGGGCATGGGGATCGGGGTCACGGCGACCATCTTCTCCTTCACCTCCAATGTGCTTCGGGATCTACCCTACCCTGATCCTGAGGAGCTGGCGGCCCTCTCTTGGGACATACCGTCCACGGGTTCGAACAAACTGAGGCTCACCCTACAGGAGTTCGTTGCCGGACGCGAAGCACAGTCGACCCTGGAGAGCCTGGGAGCGTTTTACCCCACCGCCATGGATCTCTCCGACGGTGTCGGAGATCCCGAGCACCTGGAGGTGACCCTTGTTACCCCAGGCGTCTTCTCTTCTTTGGGGATTCAGCCTTTCCTCGGTCGGAACTTCGTTTCCGAAGAGGAAAGGCCCGACCGACAGGACGTTTTGATCCTCGGCCACTCGATCTGGAGTCGGAGATACGGCGAGGACCCCGGGATCCTGGGCCGATCTATCCGTTTGAACGGGATCGAGCGGACCGTGGTTGGGGTCATGCCGGAGGGGTTCACCTTTCCGGAGAGGGAAGAGGTCTGGATTCCCTTTCCGGTGACTGCGACCAGCGATGGGGCGGGGACCTCGCGCTCATATGTGGTTGTCGGCCGACTCAGAAAAGGGGTGGGGTTGAGTCAGGCCGACGCGGAATTCCAGACCCTGGCGAGGCAGTGGGCGTCCGAGCGGCCTGAGCGTTACGAGCGCCTGAGTCTCCGGGTGGAAAGCTATCACGATTACATTCTCGGACCGGAAGCGACCGCGGCCGTCCTCGGGTTGCAGCTGGTCATCTCCTTCGTGCTCCTCATCGCCTGTGCCAGCGTGGCCAACCTGCTCCTGGCCAGGGCCGCCGGCCGGAGCCGTGAGCTGGCGGTCCAGGTGGCCCTCGGTGCCGGTCGTGGGAGGATCGTGAGCCAGGTACTCTCCGAGTCGCTGGTGATCTCGGCCCTGGGAGGGATCCTGGGCGTAGGGTTCGCATACTTGGGTACTGCGCTCTTGCGAAAAGGGACCGAGGCCGAGCCCATCCCCTACAGCTGGATGACCCTCGAAGTCGATTTCTCTGTCCTCTTATTCACGGTCGGACTGGTCTTCTTCAGCTCTCTCCTCGCTGGGATGATCCCTGGCATCCGGGCATCAAGGGTCGACGCGAACCAAACTTTGAAGGACCAGGGCCGGGGTTCGACGGGCCTGAGAATCGGTCGCCTGAGCCGGGCGCTGGTGGTCTCCGAGGTGGCCCTCTCCTTCGCTCTCCTGGTTGTC
>JBDHGR010000283.1:0-9442 GCA_039589815.1 Gemmatimonadota bacterium
TGACCGGGGGCAGGGACCTGGAAGGTGATTCCCGCCAGGTCCGAAGCCACTTCTGGACGTTGGGAGGTTCTATGCTCTCCTTCAAGAACGTGTCCGAGGTGAAAGGGTTCATTTCGGATCGCGAAATAGAATTCGTAAACTTCTTTCTGGGCGATATCGACGGGCGCCTTCGCTCCGTCTCCATTCCCGCCGAGACTTTTTCAGAGAAGGTCGTGGAGCGGGGCATCGGGTTCGATGCCTCGAACTTCGGCTTTGCCGAGGTGGACCACTCCGACAAGGTTCTGAAACCGGACCTGGACTATGCTTTCGAAGATCCGGTGGAGGAGGAGCGTCGGGTCCTCTGCTTCTTCTGTAACATGCTGGAGGTGGACAGCAGCGCCCGATTCACACAAGACCTGCGGCACCTGATCCCCCAAACTCTGGAACGTCTGAAAGCGGAGGGTATCGCCGACTCAGCCAAGGTCGGAGTCGAGCTCGAGTTTCACGTAATCGACCAGCTCTTCAGCGTCCGGACCCCCAGAGAGCAGTCATTCCGGGTTGAGACGTCCGAGATGGTGAGCCCTCCAGGGGGTGAAGAACTCTACCGCATCGCCCCGAAACGTGGGTATTTCCGGGCCGAGCCCAATGACCACCTCTTCTCCATCCGAAGTGAGATCGTCTCGGTCTATCGGCTGTTGGGCTTGGATGTGAAATACCACCATCACGAGGTGGGCAGCTCCCAGGCCGAAATCGAGTTCAACCCCTCTCCCATCGAGGAGATGGCCGACGGCACCGTGCTGGCGAAGATGCTCGCCCACCGGATCGCTAACAAACGAAATAAGATCATCACCTTCCTTCCCAAGCTCTTCTTCCAGGAACCGGGGAATGGCATGCACGTCCACCATTTCCTCACCAAGGACGGGGTAAACGTCTTCCACGACGACGACGGCCTTTACCATCTCAGTGATACCGCCCTTCACTATATCGCCGGGATTCTCGACCACGCCCCTTCCCTCCTGGCACTGACGAATCCCACCACCAACTCGTATCGACGCCTGGTGCCGGGTTATGAGGCACCGGTAAAGGCGGTTTTTGCCGAAGGGAACCGCTCCGCGGCAATCAGGATCCCGGGTTATGTAAGAGACTCCACCGAACGAAGATTCGAGTTCCGGACCATTGATGCCACGTGTAACCCCTACATGGCCTTCGCGGGGATCATGTTGGCCGGACTGGACGGTATACGCAGGAAGCTCGATCCCACCGAGGAGGGCTTCGGCCCCTACGAAACCAACCTGTATGAGCTCCCTGCCGACGACCTCGCTCGGATCCGTTCCTTCCCCGAATCCCTGGGCGAAGCTTTGGACGCGTTGGAGAAGGATCGGGATTACCTGACGAGAGACGGGATCTTCCCCGACTACCTATTGGACGAATGGATCAACACAAAAAGAAAGGACATCGAGGACATGCGGGTCGTACCCCACCCATGGGAAGTGGCCCGATACTACGACATATAACGGGGCTGGCGCGGCTCCCGCAGACCGGTGGGGACGCACGGGCACTCGATGAAATACGGCACGAGGAGCCAGACCGATGGCAGAGTTCACATATCAGGACCCCTTCCCTTTTTCTGATGACAACACCGACTACCGGCAGCTTTCGTCGGAGCACGTATCCCTGAGCGAGTTCGACGGCAAGGAGGTGCTGAGAGTGGAACCGGAAGGGTTGACTCAGCTGGCCCGGGAAGCCATGCGGGACGTGTCCTTCCTCCTGAGGCCGGCGCACCTGGAACAGGTGGCGTCCATCCTCGACGATCCGGAATCCAGCCCCAACGATCGGGGGGTTGCCCTGGCGATGCTCCGGAACGCCGAGGTGGCCGCCGACGGGATGCTTCCCTTCTGCCAGGATACGGGAACGGCAACGATCTATGGCAAGAAAGGGCAGCAAGTGTGGACTGGAGGTGGAGATGAGGAAGCCCTGGCCCAGGGTGTCTACGACACCTACACGGAGGAGAATCTACGGTACTCCCAGACCATTCCCCTCACCATGTACGAGGAGAAGAACTCCGGGAACAATCTGCCGGCCCAGATCGATCTCCACGCCACCGGCGGAATGGAGTACAAATTCCTGTTCGTGGCGAAGGGCGGGGGGTCCGCAAACAAGACCTACCTCTTCCAGGAAACGAAAGCCCTTTTGAATCCGGAGCGGCTCGTACCTTTTCTCACTGAGAAGATGAAGACGCTCGGCACGGCGGCATGCCCTCCTTACCACCTGGCCTTTGTGATTGGTGGAACATCGGCCGAAGCCAATCTGAAGACCGTGAAGTTGGCCAGTACTCACTTTCTGGATGGCCTCCCCACCCAGGGGAACGACCTGGGTCAGGCATTTAGGGACCTGGAGCTGGAGGCTCAGCTCCTCAAGGCAGCCCAGGACACAGGCATCGGAGCCCAATTCGGCGGAAAACACTTCGCCCTGGACGTCCGCGTCGTGCGACTTCCCCGCCACGGCGCCTCCTGCCCGGTCGGCATGGGAGTTTCCTGTTCCGCTCACCGAAATGTGAAAGCGAAGATCGACCGTGACGGCCTCTGGATCGAGGAGCTGGAGAGAAACCCCAGTCGGCTCATCCCCACAGAATACCGAAGCCGAAAGGAGGAGGGGGTGGTGCCCGTCGATCTGAACCGCCCCATGGCGGAGATCCTGGCCGAGCTCACCCAATACCCGGTCAAGACCCGGTTATCCCTCACCGGGACCCTGATCGTGGGCCGGGACATCGCCCACGCAAAGATCAAGGAACGCTTGGACGCCGGGGAGGAGATGCCTGAGTATCTGAAGGACCATCCCATCTATTACGCCGGACCGGCCAAGACCCCGGAGGGCATGCCTTCGGGCTCGTTCGGGCCTACCACTGCCGGGCGCATGGACTCCTATGTGGACCTATTCCAGTCCCAGGGCGGTTCCATGGTAATGATCGCAAAAGGAAATCGGAGTCAGCAGGTGACGGACGCCTGCCAGAAGTACGGGGGGTTCTACCTGGGTTCCATTGGAGGCCCCGCGGCGGTGCTGGCAAAAGAGAACATCAAAAAGGTCGAGCTCCTGGAGTACCCGGAGCTCGGAATGGAAGCCATCTACCGTATAGAGGTGGAAGACTTCCCCGCGTTCATTCTCGTCGACGACAAGGGAAACGACTTCTTCAAGCAGCTGATGTAAGGTGAGTAGGGGAAGGCCGGGCTCCTTCGGCCTTCTCGATTGCTCAAAACGAACAAAAACCGGTAAACTCCTCCAGCCGGTAGAGGATCCGCTTTAGCCAGCTATCATCCTGGTACGCTTCGTAGGGCAAGGTGAAGTCACCACCCTCGTTGCCGAAGACCCGGTCCAGGTACCTGTGCACAGCTGCGGCCACAGGGGCCTCCCTCGGAAGGGAAAAACGAAGGTCTGCCTCCAGGTTGTAGTCGCCGATATTCCTACGGGTCAGGTTCGCTGATCCACGTACGTCGATTTGGCCGCCGGATCGCGTAAGCAGCTCCGTCGCCACCTGGCGATTAGGGATTCCACCTTTTTCCCGGCCGAACGCATCCTTGTTTGGATCGAGAATCAAGCGAACGGAGGCTCCCCTTCCCGCCGCATCCAACAGGGCCTTCACTACCTTCCGTTCCGACACGTAGAACATGGCCAGATCCACCCGGTCTCCCGCTCCGGCGGCACCCACGTCCGTCAAGAAACCCTCGAGGATCTTTCCCTCGGTCACGAGCTGAACCGTGCCGTCCCAAGCAGAAGCCCCCTGAACGACCGGCCCTGCCTCACCGGCCGTCTGGTGGTCGGCCTGGAACACCGGCCAGTCATCGACCGAGCCACCTGAGAAGGCCGCCACCGCCCGCTCCGCAGCCAAAAGATCGGCGCAGATAGGACCCTCACCGGTGAACGCCACGTTGGAATGGAAGCTGCTGGCGTCGTGAGGGTTTGCCGAGGTGATAAGACACTCGTTGTCGGTGACAATGAGCTTTCGGTGATTCGCCTTGAAGTTCAGCAGTTTGAAGTAGGCTCGCGCCGTAACCTCCTGCCCGGAGCTACTCAGAGGATGGGGAAGCCAACCCGGACCCCGAGTTCCGAACCATCCTGCAAACATTCTCCATAATGAAGAATAAGCGGGGTTGGAGTCTCGGAGGCGGGACATTCGGGTTGTGATGACCTCGACCCCCGCCGCCTGGAGTCGTTCAATCTCGGGGCTGGTGTAGGCCCCATAGAAGTTATTGATCTCGTCGGTGATGAAGGTCGCCCTGAGGCCGGGGTTGGAGGTTTTCTTCGAAACCAGGTGTTCGGTAAGCTCCACAGAAAGGGGGCGATACGCACGTTCACCTCCATGCTCCCCATTGAACAAGAACATATCGATGACGATGAAGTCATCGGCTGCATCGATCATGGAGAGAATACGGTCGAAAATCCGCTGCTCTCCCAAGGGATGCCCGCCGGCCTGGAAAGTGAGGTCGTGCAGAAACTCCATCCCGAACGCAGATCGCATGGGGGCCGCCACCGAAATGCCTTCGGGAAGGGGTTTCGAAAGGTGGAAGGCGAAAAGGACGATCCACGTGATGATCAGCCCACTTCCCACCAGGCGGATCAGGAGGCAAAAGCGGGTCGAGGAAACCCTGATGCGTCCAGAACACCAGGAAAGAACGGAGTTGAATCGAGAGGGCAGGGCCATGGGAGACAAAGAAAACCCTTTCGGTCCTCAGGGGCCAGGATGTTGAATCCCCCTGGGTTTCCGAAGGGAGGCCGGAGCTTCCCCGGCCTCCCTCTTTTTCCGTTTGTTCGGAATGAGAACGCATTGATCGTTCAGGGGTACCCCGGCACAGTGGCAGGAATGAGACAGAAGTGTACCTACTTCCCGCCCGAACTCCTTATCAACCTCGAGGATCAGAAACCTTGGCGAGACCCTCAGGAACGAAACACTCGATGGGCCCAGGAGCTTTTCTCCGGCCTCTCCTGAGGACCCTGTATTTCCTGGCTTTGCTCTATCTCTTCTTCGTAAGCATCGAGTTGCTGAGCTCAGCCTTCAAGATGGCCGGCGGGGGGTTTGCCGAGCAGCTCATCGAAACGGTTTCCGATCCTGTTGCCGGCCTTCTCCTCGGCTTTGTCGCCACCGGGATCATCCAAAGCTCCTCAACAACAACCACCATCGTGGTAGGATTGGTGGCAGCCGGGAACTTCCCCATCGACTTGGCGATCCCTGTGGTCATGGGCGCTAACATAGGGACCACAACCACCAACACATTGGTCTCCATGGGGCACGTCACCCGGCCAGCGGAGTTCCGGAGAGCCTTCGCGGCGTCCACGGTCCACGACTTCTTCAACGTCCTGGCTGCCGTGACGATCCTACCCATCGAGATCTTCTTCCACCCGGTTCGGCGGATGGCCACATACCTTCAAGGGGCTTTTGAAGGTGCTGGAGGAATGAGCCTGGCAAGCCCTTTGAAGGCGGTGGTGAAACCCCTCTCGGAGAGCGTCACCGGGGTGGTTCCCTACACCATCCCCTTGGCGATTCTGGGATTGGCTGGGCTCTTCCTGGCCCTCCAGCAAATGATGAAAGTGATGAAGGGAGCGATCCTGTCACGCCTGGAGAGTCTCTTCAACCGGGTTCTCTTCAGGAACGACGCCGCCAGCTTCGGACTGGGTCTGGTCGCCACCGCAACGGTCCAAAGCAGCTCGGCGACCACTTCCCTTATCGTCCCCCTCGCCGGAACGGGTGTCCTGAGCGTGCGGCAGATCTTCCCCTACACGTTGGGGGCGAACGTAGGAACCACGGTTACCGCCCTCCTGGCATCCTTCTCCCTCGGAAGCCCAGCGGCAGTAACGGTGGCCTTGGCCCACCTCTCTTTTAACCTTCTCGGGATCGCAATCTATTATCCGCTGAAAGCTCTTCCGATATGGTTGGCTACCAAAGCCGGGCAGATCGCAGCCCGCTCAAAGCGGAGCTCGGTAGGGGCCATAGTCTTTTACCTATCGACGATCTTGGTACCCCTCCTCTACATTTTTGTCTTCTAGAAGCGCACGGAGGCACGAATAGCCATGTGGAAAAGACTCCTATCAGCCTTCAAGACCAGTGGGCTTCACCAGGAAGCCTTCGAGGAAGCTCTCCTCATGCTCAAAGCCTCTCACACCATGCATGTGGATGCGGTGGCGGCCCTGCATGCGAAGGGCATCATGGTGGCAGACATCTACGAACGGGACCAGCAGCTGAACAAGTATGAGCGAAGCGTCCGAAGGAAGATCCTGACTCATTTCACCGTGTCCCCAAACCCCGACATCAACATGGGATTGGTGATTACCGCAATCGTAATCGATATCGAGAGGATCGGGGATTACACGAAGAACATCGTGGAGCTTGCCGTGGCGTTACCTGAAGCCTTCGACGGTGGGGAGCTGCACGAGGAATTCCTGGCCCTGGAGGAGGTGGTGGACGGGATGTTCGGGGCCGCAGTTCCGGCCTTGGAGGCTTCAGACGTCGACCTGGCGCGGAAAATCCTCAAGGACCACAAGAACGTCTCCTCCCGGGTGGAGAGAGCCCTCCAGCTACTGCGGAGCGATCAGGTTTTGAAGGGGCAATCCGGGCGGGCGGTTACGGCAGCCCTCTATCTCCGCTACCTGAAACGGGTCTCCGCCCATCTAAAAAACGCGGCCACCTCCGTCCTCAATCCCTTTCACCGGATCGGGTTCAAGGAGAAGAAGAAGGGCGGGGGTTCTGCCTTATTGTCCCGGTCCGGGGCGGTGGGAGATAGCGCTCCTCAGGGAGAAGACGCCCTGGAGGACGCCGAGCTTCTGGAGGAAGACGAGGGGCGCGATTAGGACCGGCCATCCCTGAGCTTACGAGGAGAGTGACAGAACCCTCCCGGCCCCTAGTCCTCGGGCAACTCTCCCTCGTGACGGAACGCCGATGCCACGAACCGGACAAAAATGAAACCGGCCTGGCAGATATTCCCGATCAAAGCCGTCACATAGAGAGCAGCCGGGTTCCCGAGACGAAGGCCTAGAAGCACAACGACGAGGCTAGCCTGTTCCACCACCTCGATGGATGCCGTGACGAATACGGCCAAGCGATCGGGTGGGAAATCGCCCTGCACGGGTCTGTAGGTGTTGACGAAGGAAAAGATGATCCCGTAACTCAGAACCAGAAAGACCAAGCTCGAGAGGCGCCAGACGATCTCGACTCCCAGTCCGTACCCGGCCAAACCCACCGGAACCAGAGCTGCAGCCACACCCACCACGCTGGAAGAAATAATGAGACGGAGCCGAAGAATGTCGTGGGTGGCCTCGCCTGGATCATTCTTTTTCCGCCTAATCACGCTAACCAAGGCGGCAAATCCTGCAAAGGCGGCGGCGATTTCGGCCAAAGACAAGAGTGCGCCGGTGTTCTCAAGCATTGGTCACTTCCCCAGAAGTCATGGACGGGAAGTCCCCCGCCCGACGGAACGGACTTGAACCCGTTCCTGGCTCTCGGCCGAACCCGTGAGCTCGGCGGAATCCCTTCCGTCGACGGGGTACCCCTGGTGGGAGGTTAGATTCCAGAGAGATGGGGGCTTCTGCGAGCACCGGAGTCGGTTCTTTCTTTCGGAACAGAATGCCTGTTCCCGGGTGTTTCTCAATCGGTCACCCGTTCGGACAGGAGATAACGATGGATGGAGGTTCTCAAACTCGGCCGTTCCTCAAGGAGGCTGTGAGCGTCGGCCTGCTGGGTGGGGCCACGGTCGCACTCTGGTTCTTCGTGGTGGACCTGGTGAGTGGAGCGCCGCTCCGAACCCCTGGCATTCTGGGCTCAGCCGTCTTTCTGGGGATTTCCACGCCCGCGGAGGCTGTCATCAACACCAGGACGGTCGGGTTGTTTTCCTTACTCCATGGAGCGGTCTTCTTTCTGGTGGGGATCGGGGCCACCATCCTGGTCCGGGCCGCTGACCGCACCCCCAGCGTATTGGCACTTATCATCCAACTCACGGTGGTACTGCAGGCTTTGTTCGTGGGCGGGGTCGCCATCATCGCCCAATCTCTCCTGGGTGCCATTGCGTGGTGGGCCGTCCTGGGTGGGAACCTGCTGGCCTCTCTCCTCATGGGATCCCTACTCCTCTATTGGCATCCAGAGACGGCCCAGAGGCTCAAAGATCCCCAGGCCCTTCCAACGGCCTGAGTGTTTGGGTCAGCCCGTTCCACCGTGGGCCGATCGTCCACCAAGCTTCCCTTACCTCAGGAGATCAATGGCGGACGAGCGCCGGTACCGGGAGGAAGAGGCTGACTACCCTAAACCCCTCCCAGTGCACATTCGTTTCTCCCTACTTCCAGTTCCTCCACCTCGGATTCGACCGCGGGGGCCAAGCCGACGTTGATTGCCTTGATCTTTCGGTAAGCCTCCGGAAAAGGGGCCTTCCGGCTCAGAATGTGGTGGAAGAACACCTCGGGATCCTGGATCCTCAGGATCTCGTTTTCCCTGAGAAGGGTCCCGAATGGAATCCCGACGGCACCACCCAGCTTCCTCTCCCTCTCCGACGCATAATGGGCCGGGTAAACGGCGACTCCGTCGTCCCAATCCCGGATAGCCCGAGCCATCGAGGCCCAGAGCTGCCCGGCCCACTCCTCCTCCATGCCGCCCAGGTCCGGCCTGCCGATGGATTCAACAAAGAGGAAGTCTCCGGTGAGGGCGATTCTGTCCTCCAGCAGATATGTGACACTTCCCTCGGTGTGACCCGGAGTATGCATGACCCTCAAACCAGTTCTTCCAACCTGGATGACGTCTCCATCCGAGACGGCGTCGAACTCGATCTTTCCCGGTGTTCTGTCGTAGGGGTAGACAGCATCGTCCGGATGTAGGTAGTAGGGTACATCGAGGGTTTCGGCGATGGCCATGGCTCCACTTACATAGTCTGCGTGGACATGGGTGTCAGCCACGCCAACCAGGCTCGCCCCGGTCTCCCCCAAGGTTTCCAGGAAAGAGTCGAAATGTAGAGGGGGGTCTACGATGAGAGCTTTTCCGTCGCTCACCAGGAGATAGCCCAGGCAACCTTTTCCGATCCGATCGAACTGAACAAGCCTATCCAATCCCTGGGGTGAATCCAGCTCCACAGGAATCGTGAGGCTCATCCAGGCCAACATGCCCCCAGCCAAAGACCTGGCATCCAATCCCAGTCGACCCAAGTGGGCGGCCAAAACCTTCGAATCCTTCCCATGCCCGCAGATGACTGCGACGGGCAGATTCGGATCCAGGCCGGTGTCACCCACGTCCCTGGCGTTGATGAGCTCCGAGCCCCGGGTATTATGAAACCGTTCCGGGGAGATCAGATCGATCCGCCCGTTGGCTACACGGTCCGGCGCCCTTACATCCATGATCTGAAGGGGCTCCTCCTCAGCGAGAATCCGGGCCAACTCCCTGGCGTGGAGTTCAACAGATTCTGGGAGGAGCGGGTTACGATCGCCTCCGCCCTGGCTC
>JBDHGR010000284.1:0-6045 GCA_039589815.1 Gemmatimonadota bacterium
CCGAATCGACCCACGGCGGTGGAGAATACCGAGCCCACAGATGTGTTTCCAAAGACGATCTTCCCTCCCAGGTCCTTGCCGGCGTAGTCATCGGGGGTGCCTGCGCCCACGTAGACCAGTTCAGCTTCCACCTCACTGTTGGTGCTCCCCGATGCCAGAGCCGCCGGCACCATGGTGAGGGAGGCGATCTTCTTCTGGACAGGCTCCACCATCCACAGGTCCCCGATCTCCGGGACCCAAGCATCACCGGACGGGAAATAATCCACCCTGACATCGTCCAGGCCATAACGGGTGGCCATTTCCCGCATGTACTCGGTTTCCATATAGGTCTCGGCGTATTCCTCCACCGGACGCTGGCGGTTCAGGGCCAGGACCTGCACGTGGGAGTAGGCCAGCTCGCCCGAATACTCCAACAGGATCGGAGTTCTGATATTCGCCGGAACCACTGATCTGTCTTGGGCGATCTGGGCTTGGAGTGGGGCCACCGAAAGCAAAAGCACGCCCGGAAAAACGATTCCAAGAAAAGAGCGAAATAAGGAACTCATGACTGCCCACCGTCTAAAGGGTTTTAGAGACGCGGCGGAAGGTCCGTATCCAGCCCCTCGTCCAATACGAGCACCGCCGCCAACACGGTCCGGATGGAGTTGAGAAAAAAGGACGATTCGATGAGTTCGAATTCATCCGATGGCCGGTGGTAATCGGGATGGTCTTCCACCCCGAAATAGAGGAAAGGAATCCCCTGGGCATGAAACGCCCTGTGATCGGAAGAGCCGGTCCAATCCTGCACACCCTCCACTCCCCGTTGGTCGTGGCCGAACCGGAGCACCACGGGCCGGCGCGCCCTGACCGTTTCCAGGAGCGGAATGAACTGTGGGTAGTGGTGGGTGCCGGCGATGAAGAGCAGAGAATCGCTACGCGCCACCATATCCAGGTTCACATTAAGCGCCATCGTATCGGGCCACCCGGCCTCCACGAACGCATAAGCGCCTCGTAGACCCATCTCCTCGGCATCCACGCCGGCGAAGACCATCGTGTGGCGGGGCGGGTGTTGGACGAAGTAGCGAGCCAGAGACATGACTGCCACGGTCCCCGAGGCATTGTCATCGGCGCCGTTGTAGATGGAGTCGCCCCTGGTTTCGGCAGGGGTGCCGGGTCGGGGAGCCCGGATGCCGAGGTGGTCGAAGTGAGCTGTAAGGACAATGGCAGGCAGCTCCGGGTCCCGACCCTGGACGAAACCAACCACGTTCGCCCCCTGGGTGACCTCTGTGGTATCTCTCCGGCCTCGGAACTCAAAGGGCTGCAGGAACCCGGCAGGAGGAGGGGTCAGTCCCGCCGCCTCGAATCCTGCCCGGATATAACCCTGGGCCAGAGCCGCGCCCCGGGTCCCGGTCCTCCGACCCTCGAGGGAGTCATGGGATAGGATCTGGAGGTCTGCCAGGATTTGTACCGAGTCCCAAGCGACAAAGGAGTCAGGGTTTTCTGGAATCTGGTCAGGTGGCGGCGCTCCATCCGCCCCCCCACAAGCCCAACTCCCGGAAAGAAGGAGAAGGCCTGAGAGGATCACTGGGAGCTTCATAGTCGACCTCGCACAGATGGGCTTCCCGGACCCAGCATCATCGGCCCCTGGGGCACGCCACGCAATCCCGGGCAGGTTCTTCCACTCGAGCCAATCCACTCGTCTCGGAACCCTTTCGCCAACCTTTGGATTCTCAAAGGGAGACCAATCCCAGACGAATGGTGGAACATGAATTCGAGTAGGCGTTCCGTATCTAGACTTTCTGTAGCAGCTGCAGTGGCATTGTTGGGCCAGGCCTGCACCGACGATACCGGGTTCAACAACCCTGGGTCCTCTGGTTTGGAATGCAGCATCCCCTCCACACTGTTACTGAACGGGGGACCGGGAAAGGACGGGATTCCGGCCCTGACCAATCCGCGGTTCGTGGAACCGGGGGGGGCCGAGACAACGTATCTAGAGGACTCCGACAGGGTGGTGGGAATCATATTGGATTCCCAGCCCCTGGCCCTTCCCCTGAATATCTTCTGGTGGCATGAGATCGTGAACATCAGCCAGGCGGGGGTCCGCCTCTCGATCACCCATTGCCCCCTGACGGGGTCCACGTTGGGTTTCGACCGCACCGCGGCGGGAGGAGCCGAGTTCGGTGTGTCTGGCCTGCTTTACCGGAACAACCTGGTCATGTACGACCGGAATTCCAGTGAGTCTCTATGGCCCCAGATGTTACGAGGGGCCAGGTGCGGAGCGGCGGACGGAACCGCCCTCACAATGGTTCCCGTCATTGAAATGACCTGGGAGGGTTGGAGGACCCTTTATCCCGACACCCGCGTGCTCGGGGACCCCGGGGCCGGAAGGAACTATAGATCCTACCCCTATGGGAGCTACGACAGCACGAACAATCCCACACTCCTCTTCCCCGGCACCATTGACAACCGGCGCCCCCCCAAGGAGAGGGTCCTGGGAATAACGTCCGGAACGGGAGGGATCACCTATCCCTACGGTGTCCTGGACGAGGTGGGATCCATGGCGGCCGTCCAAGGCAACCTTCCCGGAGAGCCCCACGTTGTCTTCTGGGATCGGGACCGGGATGCGGCCATGGCCTATCGACCGAACCTGGACGGTGAAGATCTGACCTTCTCAGTGGTCGATGAGAGCATCGTCGATGATCAAACCGGATCGACGTGGCGTGTCGACGGGACGGCCATCAGTGGACCCAATGCCGGGACACAGCTCGAGCCGGTTGCTGAAGCCTTTATTGCCTTCTGGTTCGCCTGGCCGACCTTCTACCCCGATATCGAGATTTGGAGTGCCCAATGAGGACCGCACGGAACCCCCGTTTGTGGGGACTTAGCCTGGCAATAACCGTCCTGTCCCCCGTTTACCTCTCCGGACAGGCCATCTGTTCGGCGCCTCACTCCTCCCCGACCCTGGCACAGTCCGGGTCCCTCAAGACTCTCCCCAAGGGCGGTGGTTGGGTCCAGGTGGCGGCCTACGGACAGAGAGCCACCGATTTCTATGACCCAAACGGAAACCGGCAGGCTTTCCTGGCGGACTCGGAGTTTGACACTCGGTCCATCTTCCTAACGGGAGCGATCGGGGTCGGGCGCGGGGTGGAGCTTTGGGCACAGGTCCCCATTCACAACCTCGACGTGCAGAGCCTTGGGGGGGACTCGAGATCCTCGGGGATCGGTGACATCCGGGTCGCCGCGCGGTTCGGGTCGGAGGTGCTTGGCCTCGATCTTCCGCTCTCACTCCGCTTGGGGGCAAAGGTACCTGGAAGTGAGTTCCCGGTGGACGCTACGGTCCTGCCTTTGACAGAAGGGCAACGGGATTGGGAGGCCAGCCTCGAATCCGGGTATTCAATCCCGGATCGATCCGAGTACGTCATGGGGTGGGTCGGGTACCGGTGGAGGGAAGAGAACAAGGAAGCCGCCCGAGAGCCCGGCGACGAGCTCTTCGCTTCTGTTGCCTTGGGTGGGACCGTCGGCACGCTCCACTGGGGAATCACGGCCGACGCCCTTTGGGGTAGGATTCCCCTGGCTCAAGGGTTCCAACTTCCAGGTGACAAACGCAGATTGATCCAACTGCTGCCCACCGTTGGGAGGCAGTTCGGTCCCGGTCGTCTCGAAGTGACCGGGCAGATACCCATTTCCGGTCAGAACCTGCCGGTAGGCGTAGGGGTAAGCGTAGGATACCGGATAACCTGGGGTTTGGATCCATCCCCGGTGACCGATCTGAGGGATTTCTTCGGAGGGTAACTCCGGGGATTGGCGATCCCGTGCCAGAGGGTCATCTTTGCCCCCCAAGGAGGTGACCCTGGACAAAACCACGCGTAGCCCACAGTTCCGGCAGGCCCGGCCGTTGCCTGTCCTCATCCCTTCCGTTAGGCCAGCGGGAGGGCCGGGATGACCCTTCTCGCGCTTTCCTCCGTAGAGGTTCAGTTCGGAGCAGACCCCCTACTTTCGGGCGTGAGCTTCACGGTAGCTTCCGGCGAACGGTGGGGGGTCGTAGGACGGAACGGCACAGGGAAGACAACCCTCCTTCACCTCATCAGAGGCTCCCTGGAGCCCGAGGCCGGAGTCATCTCCCGGAGCCCCGGGTTGAAGATGACAATGTTGGACCAGCACCGTGAGTTCGGGACCGCTTCGACGGTCTGGGAGGCCGCGGCCGGCGGATATGGAGACCTCCTGTCCCTGGAACGGTCCGTTGCAACCGAGTTGGAGCGCATGGGCACGCTGGGCGACCGGGTCACCGAGGCCGACTTGAAGCGGCTCGACCAACTCCAGGAACGGTTCCACCATGAGGGTGGATATGCGTTTCATGCTCGGGTTGACGCTGTTTTGCAGGGGTTGGGATTTGATGCTGAAGAGGCTCGTTCTCGCCCCTTGGAGGAGTTGAGTGGGGGGGAACGGGGCAGGGTCGGACTAGCCGCCCAGCTCGCCGCACCCGCCGACCTGATCCTCCTAGACGAACCCACCAATCACCTGGATCTCGACACCATCGAGTGGTTGAAGAAACACCTCGAGGAGTCGGGAAAAACTGTCATGGTCATCAGCCATGACCGAGCGTTCTTAGACGACTTCGCCGATCACATCCTTCACATCGCCCACGGATCCGCCACCGCCTACCGCGGTGGGTATTCTGCCTTCGTGACGCAGCGGGCCCAGGCGTTGTCGACCATGGAACGGGAGGCGGAGGAACAGAAGAGAGAAATCGCACGTCAGGAGGACTTCATCCGCCGTAACATCGCCGGGCAAAAAACGGCCCAGGCGAAGAGCCGGCGAAAACGCCTCTCCCGCCTTCCCCGCCTCTCTCCACCCCCACCCGACGACGACGCCATGGCGGTCCGTTTTGAACCTACGGAAAGGGGTGGAGACCAGGTCCTGGTCACGGAGGACCTTGGAGTCGGGATTGGGGACAAGCCGCTTCTGGACGGGTTCTCCGCCATCGCACGACGGGGCGACGTTATCGCAGTGGTGGGCCCCAACGGAGCCGGAAAGTCGACGTTACTTGCCACCCTTCTGGGTAAACGGCCCGCCTTGTCAGGTAGTGTACGGATTGGGGCCGGCATTTCTCCAGCTTGGTTCCGACAGGACCATGCCCACCTCCCCGACGACCAAACCCTCTTCGACTGTATTGGAGATGCCCGGCCCACCTGGAACAGGGGGGAGATTCAGGGACATCTCGGGCGTTTTGGTTTTTCCGGTGAGACGGTCAAACGCAACACCAACTCACTGTCCGGGGGAGAGAGGGCCCGGGTCGCCCTAGCCCTCATAACCCTCCAGGGAGCCAACCTCCTGGCACTGGACGAGCCCACGAACCATCTGGACGTGGAGTCCGTCGAGGCTCTTGAGGACGCATTGGATAGCTACCCTGGAACGGTCCTGCTGGTGAGCCATGACCGAGCCCTTCTCAGAGCACTGACCACCCGTGTTTGGGTTCTCGACCGGGGACGGATACATGACTACCCGGGGCCCTTCGTGGACTGGGAGGAAGATGTGTCCCGGGAGTCCCAGGCACAGGCGGCGGCCAGGGCCGAAGCCGAACGGACGGCTCGGGCAGAAGCAAAAGAGAGAAACCGAAAAGCGGCTGAGGCAAAACGGGAAACCGAAGCCCCGATCCGGGCTGCGAGGAAGGCCTTGGAGCGGGCGGAGAGGAGAGTCCAGGAGGCCGAGATAGCTGTAGCCGACCTGGAGGCGGCCCTGACCAGTCCGACCCTGTATGACGGAACTCCGGAACGATCGAAAGAAGCCGGCCAGCTCAGCCTCACCCTGCGAGAGGCTCGGCAAGTGCTGGATCAGGCCATGAGTGTCTGGGCCGAGGTCCTGGGATCCCTGGAAGAGCTGGAAGAATCCGATTCGGATAACCCCGGAACCAACAGGTCGGATTAATCCACACCCGGAAAGAAGGTACAGGCACGGTGAAAAGATATTTCCATTTGGCCGCCACCATCCCGCTCTGACAACATCTGTTCCTTTCTAAGTCCTCCATTTGAATAGGCTTAAGAGATGGGGAACGGTGCGCCGCACCTC
>JBDHGR010000285.1:0-7317 GCA_039589815.1 Gemmatimonadota bacterium
GGGATCGACGGCGGAGACCATGTCTCAATACATGGTGGTGGAGGGTCGCCTGAACGAGATCCTCGGAGAGGAACCGACCCGCGGGCATTTCCTTTTCACCACCGATCCCCACAGTGGGGTCCTCCGGGAGATTGCGAACCAGGAGGGAGTCCCTACTCTGGAGGTTCCCCAGAATGTCGGGGGCCGTTTTTCCGTCTTGTCGGCGGTGAGCCTTCTTCCGGCGGCCGTCGCCGGGGTCGACATCATGGCTGTCCTGGATGGTGCGAGGGACATGGCCGCCAGGTGTCGGACCCCGGAGCTCAAGGATAACCCGGCGGGAGTGCTGGCGACCCTTCTGCACCACGCCGACACGGTACAGGGAGCCCGCATCCATGTCCTCATGCCCTACTCGGACCGGCTGCGATCCTTCGCGGCATGGTTTCAGCAGCTTTGGGCCGAATCGTTGGGCAAAGCCCAGGATCGGGAAGGGAAGCAGGTGAACGTAGGGCCCACACCCCTGCCGGCCTTGGGAGCAACGGATCAGCATTCGCTCCTTCAGCTCCTCATGGAGGGACCGCAAGACAAGGTCGCCCTTTTCGTGGGAGTCGGGGGTGTTATCGATCCGGTAGAGATCCCCGTCGTCCGGCAGGAGTTTTCGGCCCTGAGCTACCTGGGAGGGCGCTCCCTTGCCGAACTCCTGGACACCGAGCGGAGGTCCACCATGGAGGCTCTCCGGCAACAGGGTCGCCCGAACCTCTCCTTGGAGGTGAATGACCTCACCCCCCAGGCCATGGGGGAGCTCTTCATGCTCTTCGAGATCGCAACGGTTTTCGGAGGTGCCCTCTACGGGGTGGATCCACTTGATCAACCGGGCGTGGAGTTGAGCAAGAAGTTAACGTACGGCCTTCTGGGTAGAGAGGGATACGAACGTCCCCGACTGGGAACAGGTAATCATGACTGGAGGGTATGAAGGCTGGAGATTACCTTAACAATCAGGAAACCCAGGGGAGGACCGGCAGACCTACGCTTCAAGCCTCCCCGTTCAAGGAGAGTCTCATGCGAGATCATGATGAAATGCCCTATCTCGTTGTAGAACGGGACAGCGGTGGGGGCCTCGGATCCTTCATTCTGGGGGCCTTGGTGGGGGCCGGCCTTGCCCTCCTCTTCGCTCCGCAATCCGGCGAGGAGACACAAGAAGAGATCAAGGCCCGGGCGGTGAAGCTTCGGGACGTGGCAAAGGAACATGTGCGGGACGCCCAGGAGAACCTTGAAGGGCGGCTGACCACGGCCAGAGAGCACGTGCAGGCCAGGGTGGAGTCCGTTAAGGAGGCGGTTGATTCGGGTCGCAGGGCGGGCTGGGATCGAGGCCGCCAAAGAGGTTGGTACCGCTTCGGATCCCGAGGCAGCCGAAGATGCTGAATTGGCCGGGGAGGTGGCCGAGGAGTAGGAGCACCGTTCCGCCATCGGAAACCACACCCTATGACCGATTCCCAGGGTCATGACCCCGTTCTTCCCCCTGACCCCGGATGGATGAGGCGGCTCCGGAATTTCTTATTTCGGGTCGTCTCAAAGGCGGACGAGGACAACATCTTTTTTATGGCCGGGGCCATCACCTTCAACTTCCTGGTGGCCCTGGTTCCGCTCATCCTTCTCTTCATCGGGATCTCCGGTTTCGTCCTGACCTCCAGGTTCCCCGATCCGGCATCCGTTCTGATCCCGTTCCTTCTGGGGAATCTCCCCGCCGTGGGAGGGGAGGTGGATCTGGTTTCCCGCGTCCAAGGCGTCATCGATTCCCTCCTGGCTGAGCGTGCCGGCTTCAGCCTGGTGGGTTCCCTCGTTTTCGTCTGGATCTCGACCCGTCTCGTGGGCACCCTTCGAACGGCTCTCAGGGAGATCTTCGACTTTCCTCATGGCCGAGGGATTGTGCGAGGGAAGCTCTTCGACGCGGTAATGGTTGTGGTGGGCGGTCTCTTTTTTGTGGTCAACATCGGAATCACGGTGGTGGTGGAAGCGGTTGAGGAGTTGGGAATCGGCATGACGGGCCTGGAAGGTCCGGGGTTGAGCATGTTTCGACAGACCGTTGCCCAGTTGTTGGCCTTTGGCTTCATCTGGGCCCTCTTCCTCCTTGTGTACCGGTATTTTCCCCCCAGGAGGATCCCATGGAGAACCGCCCTGACCGCGGCGACCTTCACGGGGCTTCTGTTCGAGGTAATGAAGTACCTCTTCTCTTGGTACCTCACGAGTGCGGCCAACTACAGCACTGTCTATGGCGGCCTGGCCAGCGCGGCGATCCTCTTCTTCTGGATCTATAACGGCGCCATAGTGTTTATTCTTGGTGGCGAAGTGGCCCAGGTTTACACCATGAGTCGTACGCGCCGGCTCCATGCCTCGAATCCCATGCCCCCGTTCAATGGTTGATTCCTCCCCAAAGAAGAGAGTGGTGGCCACCAACCGGAAAGCCCGCCACGAGTACGAGATCCTGGAGACCTTCGAGGCCGGATTGGTGCTGAAGGGTCCGGAAGCAAAATCTCTCCGGGAGGGAAAGGTGGGCTTTCAGGATGCGTACGCCCGGGTGGTGGAAGGGGAAGTTTGGATTCATAGCCTGCACATTTCCCCTTACGAACAGGCCAACCGCTACAACGAGGATCCTCTGCGGCCCAGGAAACTACTCCTCAATCGCCTCGAGATTCGGCGACTCATCGGGAAGGTAGAGGAAAAGGGCCTCACCCTGATTCCTCTGGACATCTATTTCAGAAGAGGGTATGCAAAGATCACCCTGGCCCTGGCTCGAGGCCGGAAGACATACGACAAGAGGGAGAAGCTCAGGAGGAAGACGCAGGAGGACGAGGCTCGGAAGGCCATGGATCCGTACCGATGAAAACACCACCCCGTTTCCCGGCATGAACGCAAGGCGTACCTCTTCGTTGGGCTTTTCTGGTCCTCCCATCGTTCTGGCCTGCCTGGCCATCCTTCTGCTTCCTTTGCCCAGGACCTCCGGTCAGGAGGCCATTCCCGTGAGGGTTCAGACCTCTGACGGGCGCCTGGACCCGGGCCTCGCCATCGTGACACATGGCGGGTTTGCGGCAGTGGCCGTTGGGGAGTTGGCCCGGTTGGGGTGGACCCTCGAGGAATCGGAGAGCCGCACGATCGCCCGCTGGAGAGGAGGGCCTCCCAGCGTGGAGATCAGGCCGGGCAATCCGTTTCTGTCTTGGGGCGGGGAAGGTGTGCATCTGGCGGAGGCCCCCTATCGTGCCTCCGGCCAATTGTTCATTCCGCTGCAGGTTCTCATCGACATCCTTCCTTGGAAACTCCCGGAGGGGTTTCGGTATGATCCTGACGCTCGGACCCTGATGGTTCTGGATCCGGATCGTCCCCGGGATTATGCACTTGATCCGATCCGGGTGGTGGTCATCGACCCAGGGCATGGAGGACGCGACTCCGGGGCCCGGGGAAGGGGAGGAGCGCAGGAGAAGGACATCGCTCTGGCCATCGGCCGGGCTCTGGCCCGGAATCTGAGGGCGGATCCCGACCTGGAGGTTTATCTCACCCGGGACGCCGACACGCTGATTCCGATCTGGAAGCGGGGGGAGCTTGCGACACGATGGAGAGGTGACCATCCGGGAGTTTTCGTTTCCATCCACGCGAACGCCGTCCCCAACTCCCGGGCCACCAGGGGATTCGAGACTTTTTTCCTCTCGGAAGCCCGGACGGAGCATGAACGGCGAGTGGCGGCACTGGAAAACGCGGCCCAGGATCTCGAGCTCCCTGACGAAGGGTCAACCAATGGCTCCGACCTGAGCTTTATCCTCACCGAGCTCAGAAGCCTGGATCACCAACATTGGTCGGCACTGTTGGCTGAACTGGTCCAGGGCCAGCTGGGCGACTTTCACCCCGGCCCCAACCGCGGCGTGAAACAGGGGCCTTTGGCTGTGATCACGAATGCTCTCATGCCTGCGGTTCTTGTGGAGGTCGGCTTCATCACGAACGCCGAAGAAGAGATCCTGCTTACGGAGAGCCCCTTTCAGGAGAACACCGCCACCGCCGTGGCAGCGGCGGTTCGGGAGTTTTTTCGACGGTATCCCGGAGGCGGTCAAACCCTCGCTCCTGGGGAGGGTAATCCATGATCTTCGTACTCTTTTCGTTGGCGGCCCTCCTCGCAGGTTCGGCTTCCCAATCCGTCCTGGAGCGGGAGGCGGCGAACTTCGCCGAGGCCTGGTCCGAAAAAGAAATCGGCACCATCGGCGAGGGATTTGCGGAGAAAGGAATCAGGCTCCATCTGCCAGACGAAGACCATCTTCTGATTCGTCCGCGGCAAGCCCGGGCGGCCGTGGAGGCGTTCTTAGGCCGGTACCGGGGCGGTGAAGCGGTGGTAACCCGGGTCTCCGTCGCCGGGGGGAGTCCCGAAAAGGGGTTCGCCGAAATCCTCTGGAGAACCAGCTCACCCGGGCTTCCCGACCCTGTTACCTTCACCCTTTTCGTGGGCTTTTCTCTCTTGAACGACCGTTGGACGGTGACTGAAATCCGGGTCCTTTTCTGATGACCTTGAAACTCTACAACACGCTCTCCCGCCGCTTGGAGGAGTTCGAGCCCCTGGTTCCGGGCAGGGTCCTGGTTTATGGATGCGGACCCACGATCTATGACCATCAGCACATCGGGAACTTCCGGACCTTTATCGCCTTCGATCTGCTTCATCGGTTCCTGGAGTGGAGCGGATTCGAAGTCCGGTTCATCACCAACCTGACCGATGTGGACGACAAGACGATCCGAGGCGCGCTGGAGAAAGGGGTCACCATCCAGGAGTACACGACCCCGTTCGGCCAAGCATTCCTGGAGGATTGCAGGGTGGTGGGGATCCGCCCGGCTGACCTCTACCCGAAGGCCACCGACTATGTGGAAGCCATGGTGGAATTTGTAAGTCGCCTGGAGGCCAAGGGTCTGGCGTATCAAGCCGAAGACGGCTCGGTATACTTCTCCATTTCGGCCTTCCCCGAGTACGGACGCCTGTCCAGGATCGACCCGGAGTCCATGAGGCCCGGCGCCCGTGTCTCCATGGACGAATACGCCAAGGAGGATGTTCGGGACTTCGCCCTTTGGAAGGCTGCCAAGGCCGAGGATGAAGACGCCGGAGCTGCCTGGGACTCTCCATGGGGTAGGGGCCGGCCAGGGTGGCACCTGGAATGCTCCGTCATGAGCATTGCGGAGTTGGGAGAGACTCTGGACATCCATCTGGGCGGTGAGGATCTCATCTTTCCCCACCACGAAGATGAGATCGCCCAGTCTGAAGGAGTGACGGGGAGGACCTTCGTCCGCTACTGGCTCCACATCAAACACCTTCGCCTGGAAGGGCAGAAGATGTCGAAGTCCATCGGGAACACAGTCTCGGTGAGTGAGCTGGTCAACCGCGGATACGAACCGGCGGCCATCCGGCACCAACTCCTTTCGGCCCAGTACCGGAAAGAATTGAATTTCACCATGGAGGGGTTGGAAGCTTCGTCCAGGGCGATTCAGCGGCTCCTGGACTTCGAGACCCGACTGACTCAGCTCCCGGTGGAAGAGGGGGCTCCGAACACGCGGATTCCAGAGCTGGCAAGAACCGGTTTGGACCGGTTCCAGGAAGGAATGGAGGACGACCTCAACTCGGCCGAAGCCCTGGCGGCCCTCTTCATCTATCTGAACGAGGTGAATGCAGAGCTGGACCGAGCGGGCTCCCCCGTATCCGCATCGGATCGGGAGGTTGGCCGGGAGGCCCTCGGACGCATGGATGAGGTGCTGGGCTTGTTGGAACTGGCCCGCGATGCCCGAGCCGTTGACGGCACCACGGAAGGGTGGATCGAGGAGCAGATCCGCCTCCGGGAAGAAGCTAGACAGAACCGGGACTTTGCCGCAGCCGACGCCATCCGGGACGATCTGGCTGACCGGGGCGTCGTGTTGGAGGATTCGGCGGAAGGGACCCGCTGGAAAGTCGTGAAGTAGGAGCGTTCGTGCTCGTTGACACCCTGAGGGAGTGTCGTGAGCTTTTTCGGGAGGGAGGCGACCGAGCCCCGGAGGTGAACCACCCTCACCACATCCGCTGACGTAGCCCAATTGGTAGAGCAGCTGCCTTGTAAGCCCAGAGGCCCTCCCCTGATTTTGGCAGATTTGGCGTAAATACAGGCTTTTCTTGGCAGACCCTGCGAGTCAAAACCGGCTGATTCGCAGGGTTTCTGCATCCGAACATGCACAGTTGCATGCACACACCTAGATAGTCTAGGCATCGTTCCGCAGCTCCTGAGAAGACCCACGTCCCCCCAGACGGGGAGTCCCGTTTCCTCTATGGGTGTCATAGGTGCTCGCAGGTCGCTGAGCATTTTGGGGGTTAGCTACGGAGTAAGCAGCCGCTGGGCATGTGAGGCATGTGCACGGGCTGCGGTCTTCGCCCCGAGGATTGCTGGTGGTGCAGCATTTGCGCGAGGGTTGGTGGAGGGATTAGGGTGCCGGGAGACGAGCATACATAATTTTCAGACAACTCTTCGAGGAGGTTTCCCATGAAACTGACCCTCCCTCTTTCGGTTGCGATGGTGGCAACCGTATGCGGATGCTCCGGCTCTTTTGATGCTGGCAGGAGCAGAAACATTGAGGTGGTCGAAACAGTTCACGCGGAAATCTGGAGCAAGGGCAACCTGGGCCTCATCGACACTCTCTTTTCAGAGGATTTTATCGGTCACTTTCCAGCCGGAACCGTCCGGGGACGGGTTGGAATGCGGTCCAACGTCGAAGCTCATCGCACTTCTTTCCCTGACTGGACAGAAACCGTGGAAGACATCATTGCGGACAGGGACCGTGTGGTGACGCGATTCACGTCGCGCGGAACTAACCTAGGTAAGTTCCTGGGCAACCCGGCGACGGGGAACCAGGTAGAGATCTCAGAAGTCTGCGTTCACCGTTTCACCAACGGGAAGATTGTGGAACTCTGGGTGTACCCGGACTTCCCAAGTTTGCAGCGGCAGCTAAACCCCGAACGGGAGTGAATCGTCACCCTTCAGACACCCATTCGGCATCGCTGAGTCAGGCGGGTGCAACGTAGCCGGTAGGCGTGGCTCCCGGTCCAGATCCTTGCCCCCACCTTACCCACAACCCATGATTCTCCTTGGTGGCTGACTGGGCTGGAACGGGCAGGCTACTCTCACCGGATCATCCGACATGGAGCACGAGGAACGCCTGAAGGCCGCACTCGCTGACCGCTACCGGATCGAGCGCGAGATCGGTGCGGGGGGAATGGCAACGGTCTACTTGGCCCAGGACCTGAAGCACGACCGAAAGGTGGCAGTGAAGGTCCTGAAGCCCGAGTTGGCCGCCGTC
>JBDHGR010000286.1:0-6045 GCA_039589815.1 Gemmatimonadota bacterium
ACCTTATAGAGGATGATGAGGGCCGTCGTCATAAAGGCGGCCAACACCAGGCCTGCCAGGAAAACTCCGGAAAAGACCCTGCTATCAAACTTCAGATGCATAAAGAACATGACCACAATCGCGAACTTTGCAGCCGACAGGACCAGAAGGACCGGTACCACCACGGAGGCCAGGGCCGGAATGTAGAAGATGGCCACCTCCACGGCCGTGATGACCGTGAGGATTCCCCCGATAGCCCAATAGAATCCTGGAGAGGCGTGGCCACCTTGGGCCCCCTGCCCTCCCTGCCCCTGATCGTGCCCGCTCAACGCTTCCGTGCTCATCCCTCTTCCTCCCCTACTGAATGAGGTAGACCAGGGTGAATATCACAATCCAGACGATGTCCACGAAGTGCCAGTAAAGCCCGGCGATCTCCACCTTCATGGAGTCGGCGGGAGCCAACTTCCCCCGTGCAGCAAGAATCCAGAGGGTGATCATCCAGATCACGCCCCCCGTCACGTGGGCCCCGTGGAATCCGGTCAGGACGAAGAAAGACGAACCGAAGACGTTGGTCCCGATGGTCAGCCCTTCATGGACGAAGTGGCTGAACTCGTAGACCTGGAATCCCAAGAAGCCGCTCCCCAACAGGATCACCGATCCTAGCCAGATCAGGGACAGCCTCTTGTTCCCCCGTTGCACGGCGTCCAAGGCCAGAACCATGGCCAGAGAGCTCATGAGCAGAACGAATGTGCTCACCGAGGTAAGGGGAATGTTGAGAATCTCCTCGGGGTAGGGCCCCACCACACTCCGCCCCTTGTAGACCATGTAGGTCGAAATCAGGGAGGCGAAGAAGAGACACTCGGACCCGATGAAGGTCCAGAAACCCACCTTCCAGCTACTCAAACCGGTGCTGGTGTAGTGGTGATCGTCGTGGGCGATAGCAGCCGCTTGAGACATTAAGGATCCCTTGTTTATCTGAACGCCGGCTGGAAAGCCCAGCTGAAGATTCCGAAGGCCGTGAAGGCCAACCCTGCAAGGGGGGTCCACCAGATGCCCGTCATGATCAGGGCCCACGTCAGCGTGATCCCGAAGGCCACCACCATGGGCCAAGACGAGGAGCTCGGCATCACGGGCTCGTGTTCGGGCTCCGTCAGGGTCACGGCTTCCACCTCGGCACGCTCCGCCTCATCCCAGAGTGGCTCTCTGCTCCGCACCTCTGGCAGCACAGGGAAGTTGTAGTGGTGTGGAGGGGATGGAATGGCCCACTCCAACGTACCCGCCTTCCACGGGTTCGCCCCAGCGTCCTCGCCCCTCTTCAGGCTACGAAAGAGGTTCCAGAGCAGCAGCAGGGAGCTCAGGCCGAAGATGAAGGCTCCCACGGTGGAGAGCTGGTTCCATGTCTCCAGGTTCAGCTCGGCCTGATAGGTCCAGGTCCGACGGGGCATGCCGAAGAGCCCGCTGAAGTGCATGGGGAAAAAGGTCAGGTTGAACCCGATCATGGTGGTCCAGAAGTGCCACTTGCCCAGCGTCTCGCTCATGAGCCTCCCGGTAACCTTGGGATACCAGAAGTAGAGCCCGCTGAAAAGCCCCATGAGGGCCCCGCCCACCAGGACGTAATGGAAATGGGCCACCACGAAATAGGAGTCGTGCTGTTGCAGGTCGACCGGGGCCGAGGCGTGCATGACGCCGCTCAACCCCCCCACCGTGAACACCGCCACGACGCCTACCGCAAAGAGCATCGGCGTGGGGAAGCGAAGCGCCCCGCCCCACATGGTGGCCAGCCAGTTGAAGATCTTTATCCCCGTGGGGATGGCGATGATCATGGTGCTGGCCACGAAGAAGGAGTCGGCGATAGGGCCGAGGCCAACCGTGAACATGTGATGGCTCCACACCCCCCACCCGATGAAGCCGATGAGGATTCCGGCATACACCACCACCGGATACCCGAAGAGGGGCTTCCTGGAAAAGGTAGGAATGACATCCGAGATGATTCCGAAGGACGGCAGGATGAGGATGTAGACCTCGGGGTGCCCGAAGAGCCAGAAGAGGTGCTGCCACAGGATTGGGTCCCCGCCGGCCGTCACCTCGTAGAAGTTGGCTCCGAAGAATCGGTCGAAAGCCAGAAGGATCAAAGCCACCGCGATCACCGGAATGGCCGTCACCAGGAGGAAACTCGTGACCAGCGTCATCCAGCTGAAAAGGGGCATGCGCATGAGCTTCATGCCCGGGGACCGGAGGTTGATGATTGTGGTGATGAAGTTCACGCCGCCCAAGATCGAGCTGATCCCCAGAATGGAGAGACCGATGATCCAGAACTCCACATTCCGCCCGGGGGTGAACTGAAGAGACGTCAGGTTGGCGTATCCTACCCAGCTGGTGTTGGGGGCCGCCCCGAACAGGAAGCTGGAGTTGATGAAGAGCCCTCCAAAGAGGAAGATCCAGAAGGAGAGGGCGTTCAACCTGGGGAACGCCACGTCCCGGGCCCCGATCTGCAGGGGCACGATGTAGTTGAAGAACGCCACGGCCATTGGCATGGCCACCAGGAACACCATGGTGGTGCCGTGCATGGTGAACATCTGGCTGTAGGTCTCGGCCGAGATGAAGGCGTTCTCAGGCTTCATGAGCTGGATGCGGATGAGCATCGCCTCCAGGCCCCCTACAAAGAAAAAGAAGAACGAGGCCAGGAAGTACATGACGCCGATCCTCTTGTGATCGACGGTGGTCATCCAGCTCCAGAGTCCCTTGTCCTCTGTGTGCGCACCTGCGTGGGCCTGGGCGGTCTCGGTGGCTACGGTGGTAGACATCGTCACCTTACCTCATACTGGAGAGATAGGCCGCCAGGGCCTGAATCTGCTCATCATTCAGGTTCGTAGCCGGGTAGGGAATCCCCCCAGAGGAAACCGGGTAATCGGCTCCGGGCATCAGGACACCGGGTTTCACCGACCGAGGGTCCCTGATCCAGAGAGCCAGGTTCTCCGGTGTGTTCTCGAGCATTCCGGCGGCGATGGTGGATCGCCCCCCGACACGAGTGAGATTGGGTCCGATTTCTCCCGGGGCCGCCGTGCCCTGGATGGCGTGACACTGGACACACGTGGTCTCCCGGAAGAATACCTGCCGGCCCCGAGCCACAAGTGGGTCTTCTGCGACTACCGCCCGGGCGGCCACCGCAGTATCGGCAGCCTCTTCCGGCTCATTGGCCGTCGGCGCGGCGGTCTGCCAATCCGTGATCCAGGCCTGGAAATCCTCCTCGCTCTCAGCCACTACCCGGATACCCATGAGGGAATGGGCGTCGCCACAGAACTCGGCACACTGCCCCCAGAACACACCCTCTTCATTGATGGTGAAGTGCATCCAGTTCCGTTTCGACTCTTCGCCTTCCGGAACCGCAACCACAGGGTTCACATCCCTCTTCCCACCCAGCTGCGGAACCCAGAAGGAGTGGATCACATCGGCCGACTCCAGCCGAAGGCTCACGGGCCGCCCCACAGGAAGGTGCAGCTCGTTGGCTGTCGTCACGCCCTGCTCGGGGAAGTGGAAGCTCCACCAGTACCGGTTGCCGGTAACCTCCACCACCAGTGCGTCGCCATCGGGAGGCCGTTGGACCTGGAAAACTCCCTGGATGGTGGGGATCACGATGGCCACGACGATGATGGCCGGCGCGATGGTCCAGGCGATCTCCAGCCCCATGTGGCCATGGATCTGCTCCGGCTTCTCCTGCCCCGGTTTCTCTCGAAACCGGATGAGGATATAGGCCATGAGAGCCCAGACCACGGCCAGAATGATCATCGTCCACCAGAAGACCTGGACGTAGAGGTCGTGACTCACCTCTCCGTAATCGGTTACGGGGTCGATGGTCGACTGGAGATACTCCTCTCCGCAGGCCGAGAGCATGGCCATGGTGAGGAACAGCCCCACGTTTTTTCTCCAGCGTAGTAGCTTGGCGTTCTTCATCCCTATCGCCTGATTCAGCAGTCGAATTATCGAGCTTTTTGGGACCCGAAAGGGTCAGGGAAGCTGGAGCTTCGACCCTCCCTCAGGAGGGGCTTCAACCCTCCGTCAGGAAAGGGTATCCAGCCGAATTGCCTCGTCCAGAAGCATCACCGGGATGTCGTCCTTTACCGGATAAAGAACGTTCCCGTCTTCCCGGACGAGCCCTTCCTCGATACGGCCCTTCACGCGATCTCCGCCTTGGTTCACCAAGCCCTCGCCATCGATGGCCATGTTCACCCGCTCGAGGGTGGTGTCGTCCGCCACTTTGAGCGTCTGTTTCGTTTCCGGACAAACCAGAATCTCGAGAAGCTCTGGATTCACCATGCCGGCCCTGGCGTATATCGCTTGTTAATGTGTATGTATCGAAACACACCCGACCTTCGGTTGAGGGTCGGGTGTAAGAGAAGTGAAAAGTATAACAATAGTTTCTCTTTGTGGAGAGGCACTCCGCCATGCTCCGTCCGGCATACCTCCCGATTCTGTTCCTCCTCCTGGCCTGCGGCGCTTCTGAGGGCCAGATCCCTTTTGGCAACGGGGCAGAGGGTCGGCCTAGCGCACCTTCCGGCGATCCAGCGGCCAGCCCCTTGGCCTCTGCAGCCTCCACCCAGGAGCGGCTTCCGCCTCCAGGGGAGGCCTGGGTGATCTTCGGAGCCGACACGGTCCAGGCGGAAGTGGCTCGCACCCCCGAGGAGCGGGAGCAGGGGCTGATGTATCAGGAGAGTTTGGCCAAGGGGAGGGGAATGCTCTTCGTATTCCCTGACACCCAGATTCGGTCATTCTGGATGAAAGACACCTTCATCCCGCTCGATATCGCCTACCTTGACGCAGAGCTCCGAATCGTGAGCATCCTGGCCATGGAACCCGAATCCCTGGACCCAGTGCTTTCAGGGCAGCCGGCCATGTTCGCCCTGGAAGTACCGTTGGGTTGGTTCGCCGAGATGGGGATCGCTGTCGGAGCTCAGGCCCGGTTGGTATTCGGGCCTGGGTAGCGGAGCGGCGCCCCTGTCATCCCCCCAATGCCGCCCTTAATGCCCGCCGGAGAGCTGCCACGTCGGCCATGTCGTTGTAGACGTGGGGGGAGACCCGCAGCGCAGATCCCCGCAGGGATGCAGAGATATTCTCTTCATGGAGGGCGGCGTTGAGCCCCGCCATCTCCAGACCTTCCGGTGTCCGGATCCCGAACAGATGTCCCACCCGGTAGTGATCCTCCTCCAGGGTGTACCCTAGCGTTTCGGCCTCCAGTAGGAGGTCCCGGCTCAGGGCGATGGTGTACTCCTGGATCCGTTCCGGTCCCCACTCCTGAAGGAGGCGGAGGGCTGCCACCAGCATGGGCAGCAGGATGAAGTTGCTCCGCTCGCCCACGTCGAATCGGATGGCCCCGGGCTGGTACTCTTCCTGGTAATCCACCAGAGCCCGGAAATCCTCGCTTCCCTCCCGAGCGATCCATGTTTCTTCCAGCGGGGCTCCGTCCTGGTACCGCGGACCGAAATACCCCAGGCCTATGGAGTAGGGGCCCAGGAGCCACTTGTAGCCGGCAACGATGAGAGCGTCCGGTTGGAGAGCCGGCACGTCAAAGGGCAGGCCGCCCACCGCCTGTGTGCCGTCGATGACGAAGGAAGCTCCCACCTCTCGGGCCCGGGTCCCCACAGCCTCCAGGTCGAAACGCGTTCCGTCGGTCCAGTGCACTGGCGCCAGGGCCACCACTCCCGTGTCCTGGTCGATGGCCTCCAGGATACGTTCGTTCCAGCGCCGTCCTCGGCCGCCTCCCTCCCCCGGTCCAACCATTCGGACCTCTGCCCCCGCCTCCCGGGCCAACCGAAGCCACGCGTAGACATTGCCCGGGAACTGTTCCTCCAGAAGTACGACGTTCTGGCCTGAGGCGAGGGGAGTGTTCCGGGCCGCGACGCCAATACCGTACGAGACCGAGGGGATGATGGCCACAGAATTCGGATCCGGTACGTTCACCAACTCGGCGAAGAGCCGTCTCGCCTCCTGGCTCTCCGTGAAGAAGGCCTCTGGCGCCAGGGAGCTTGGGTCCCTCTTCCGCGCCATGCCCATGGCGCCGGCTTCTTCCAC
>JBDHGR010000287.1:0-6031 GCA_039589815.1 Gemmatimonadota bacterium
CACTTACGAATCGGATGCGGCTGAGCAGGTGGTGGACGGGAGACTTTCCTTTACACGGCACTCAAGGAACCGTTGGACGGCGTACACCTCTCCGAACGCCGAAGATTGGTTGGAAGTCGATTTCGGCTCACCCCTTCCCGTGGGCAGGGTCGAGCTATTCCTCTACGGGGATGGGGACGGGGTGGCAGCTCCGAATGACTACCGGGTGGAGCGGTGGGCGGAAGGCAGGTGGATGGAAATCCATCCGGAATCGAGGCATCCGACCGATCCCGCTGCGTGGGCGAAGAACACGGTGACTTTTTCTCAGGTCCCCGCTGAACGGGTTCGGGTGGTTTTTGAACACGCTCTTCCCGCGACCACAGGTGTAACGGAGCTCAGGATATGGCCGCAGTAAGCAGGCCGGTCTCCCCCCGGCCCCCACGACTACCGCCCGTTCAAACGACCCCGCGCTTGATCCCTTTTCGTGGATTCCTCCTCTTCCTGGGCGGGCCCCTTCTCTCACTGGCGATCGCCTGCGGTGGGACCCCGGACAGGAGCGGGTTTCCGCCAGGCCCCACCCAGGGGGCGGAGACGCCCGAACCGGACCCGAGGACGCCCTCACCGACTCCGGAAGCGGGCGCTCGGGCACTGGCTCCAGAAGCAGGCGTTTGGACGCCAGCTCCGGGCCTGAAAACCCGATGGGCGTCAGAACTGGACCCCTCCAACCCTCTTCCCGAATACCCCCGCCCACAGCTGGTCCGGGAAGACTGGGTGAACCTCAACGGACTCTGGGATATTGCGGTGCTTCCGGAGAGCAGCGCTGGACCCTCCTCATACTCGGAACAGATCCTGGTGCCGTTCCCAGTGGAATCGGCATTGAGTGGTTTGGCCAGAACCGTGGGGCCCCAGGAGCGCGTCTGGTATCGGCGCACGTTTGCTCTGCCCTCTCAGGACCAGGAGGGCCCCCGCTGGGTTCTCCACTTCGGAGCAGTCGACTGGGAAGCTGAGGTTTTCCTGAACGGCGCTAGTATCGGCACCCATAGGGGCGGGTACGATCCCTTCTCCTTCGATATCACGGACGAGCTTCGGGCGGGCGGGGAGCAAGAGCTGGTGGTGTCGGTATGGGATCCAACGGACCAAGGGAACCAACCGAGGGGGAAACAGGTCTTGGATCCCCGCGGAATATGGTACACAGCTGTCAGCGGGATCTGGCAGACTGTCTGGTTGGAGCCTGTCCCCGCCATCCATGTCGAGAACCTGGAGATCACTCCGAGATTGGATTTCGGTACCGTAGAGATCGAGGTGTCCGTGACCGGGTCCCCATACCTGGTCCCAATAGAGATTTCAGTCCTGGCCGACGACGCTGTGATCGCTGCTAAATCAGGCCTTTCGGGGAAGACCCTCTCCATCCCGATCCCCGAGCCAAGGGCCTGGTCTCCAACCGATCCGTTCCTCTATGGGGTACGGGTCGAGGTTCCGGGGAACGACGCAGTGAACAGCTACTTCGGCATGCGTTCCGTGACTCTGGAACTCGCCCACGACGGCCACCAGCGTCTGTTCCTGAACGGAGAGCCACTTTTCCAGTACGGCACCCTGGATCAGGGGTGGTGGCCGGACGGCCTCTACACTGCCCCCACCGATGAAGCGCTCCGGTTCGACGTTGAGAAGACCAAGGATCTAGGCTTCAACCTCATACGGAAGCACGTAAGAGTGTAGCCGGCTCGCTAGTACTACCATTGCGACCGTGAAGGAATCCTGGTCTGGCAGGACATGCGAAGCGGGGACAACGAAGGAGAGGACGCCGAAATCCAGTTCGCCGACGAACTCGAGGCCGTGGTGGGGTTCCTTCGGAACCATCCGTCCATCGTCATGTGGGTCCCTTTCAATGAGGGATGGGGTCAACATGACACTGAGGGGATTGTGGATTGGCTGCAGCGTACCGATCCCACCCGCCTGGTAAACAACGCCAGCGGGTGGACGGACCGGGGAGTGGGGGATGTGCTGGATATCCATCGATACCCGGGACCGGGCGCTCCAGCCCCGGAGACGATTTCCCCCATCACCCCTCGGGCCGCCGTTCTCGGTGAGTTCGGAGGGTTGGGGCTACCCATGGCCGACCATACCTGGGTGGAGGAGGACAACTGGGGCTATCGGTCGTACGAAACATTGGAGGACTTGAATGGGGCCTACGGAGACCTCCTTACTCAGCTGCGCCCCCTCATCGGGGAGGGCCTCGCCGCGGCCATCTATACTCAAACCACCGACGTCGAAATCGAGGTCAATGGGATCATGAGTTACGACCGGAAGGTCATAAAGCTCGGGGCCGGGACTCAGGGTCTACACCGGGCCCTCCACGATCCTCCTCCACGCCTGAGGCCTGTGGTTCCTACATCCAGAATTGTGGGACAACCATGGCGATTCACAACAGGCGATCCTGGCGAGGGGTGGCAGGATCCCGGATTCGACGACCTGAGCTGGCTCCAGGGCCTGGGCGGATTCGGAACGGAAGGCACTCCCGGGGCAGTGGCGCGAACGACCTGGGACACGCCGGAAATCTGGATCAGGAGGTCCTTTTCACTGACGGACGAGGCACAGACCGCCTTGCCCGACGCACGCCTCTTCCTCCGGGTGCACCATGACGAGGACGCAGAGGTCTACTTGAACGGTACGGAGATTGCCGAGTTGGCTGGTCATTCCACTGGCTACCTCCTGGTTCCAATGGCCGGGGAGCCGGCCTCCCTGTTGAGAGCCGGAGAGAACACACTTGCCGTCCACGTTCGGCAGACCCGTGGCGGACAATACATCGACCTGGGAATCGTAGAGTGGATTGAGGTCGGGGGAAGCTGACGCATGGACGGAGCCAGGTCGTTCGACAGAGTGGTCCAACGGATGGTCGAGGGAATGGCCGACCCAAGGAAGACCACCCCGGAAGCGGCATTCCCCAAGAACGGCTGGCGAACCACTGCGGGAAAAGCGTGGCCCGTTGGAGTCATCACAGTATTCCCTCTCCTGGTGGCATGCGGAGGCAGCCCAGAGATGGTCTCGTGGTCCGGCACGATGACGGACAGCGCAGGCGTCACGATTGTCGAGAACGCCTCGCAGGGCCTCTGGACCGAATCCGAAGCCTGGACCCTCGAGGAAGAACTCCGAATCGGAGGCCTGGGAGGGGAGCTCCCCTATCAGTTCGGACAGGTCGGAACCATCGCTGTCGACTCGAAAGGCCAGCTCTTGGTCTCCGACGTCCATGCGCAGGAGGTGCGGGTGTTCTCCGAGGCTGGGACGTATCTCCGGTCGGTGGGGAGGCCCGGATCGGGTCCCGGTGAGCTGGGGATGGGGGCGTCGGTAGTTCTGCTTTCGCCGGGCGATACACTTCTTGTGCCCGACGTCCGGAACCGACGGATGGACAGATTCGGGCCGGATGGAGAGAGCCTCGCCAGCGCCCCTCTGAGGCCGGAGGAGGGACGCCCACTCCGCTACAACCTGAATGCCACGGGGGGAATGACGGTTCAGCTACGACCCGTGGGTCTACAGGACGGTCCCGAGCCGGATACCATGGACGCAGTGGTGGTAATCGAACCCTCGGGCCTCATGGGAGATACGTTGCTGAGAATCCCCACAGGCGGCCTCCTCGGGGGGAGGGGGATCACATATTTCACTCCTGAGCCCTGGTGGGATGTCACGGACTCTCTCACGGTTCTCTACGGCATGAATCACGAGTACAGGATCGGCTATTTCGACCGGCAGGGATCCCTCCGGCGTATCGTCAGCATGCCCTCTGAGCCGAAAACCATCACGGATCGAGATATTCGGGCCTTTTTCGCATATCTGGATCGAGCCTGGCTGGACGCCGGAGTGCCACCGTCGAGGCTGGCCGCTAACCACCAACGCGTCAGCTTTGCCGAGTTTCTGCCGGTTTTCGCCTCCTTCCATACCGGGTACCAGGGTTCTCTGTGGGTACAGCCGGTCCAGGCACCGGGCGAACTCTCTGATGAAGAGATCGAGTTGTACAACTTCATCGAAGACTTCGGGTCGACGGAGTGGGACGTCTTTGATCGTGAGGGCCGTTTTCTTGGGAATGTGGCCATGCCCTACCGCTTCACACCCAGGTACTTCATAGGCGAGAAAATCTATGGCGTCGCCCGAGATGACCTGGACGTCCAATACGTCGTGCGGCTCCGGGTGGTGGTGGACTGATGACCGTCGACACCCCGGGACCCTAAGCTTCGAACCACGATCCGGACCCCGTCGGTCCCCGGTTGGGCCCCCCAGGACGGGGCTCCCCCTCGCGTCTGGCCCTCCCTTCTTTAGACCCTCAGGGCTGGCCCCGCCTTCTTTCGGCCCTCAGGGCCCGGTCTCGCCCGGCGGCTCCCACCGCCTATCGAGGTGAGTGCCTCCCCGGGGATCGAAGAACACCGGCTGTCCCTCGCCCCGCCAACTCATTGTCCAACCTCCTTCGTGCATCAGCCGGTGGTGATAGCGATAGAGCAACACACAGTTGCCCAGTGAGGTCTCCCCTCCTTCGGCCCAGTGTTTTATGTGATGACCCTCGGTGAACCGGAGCCCACAACCTGGGAACCGACATCCCTGATCTCTCACCTCCAGCGCTCTACGGAGGGAGGGTGGAAGAGTGCGCGTCCGCCGCCCCACATCCAGGATGGTACCATCCGGGGCATGGCTGACCTCTACCACTCCGGCATCGCAACAAAGCCTCTGAGACGGTGCGCCTGCGCTTCGCTCGACGGTCTCGCGGATCAACTACTCCGTGCGCTCAGCGCAACCACCTAAAAGGCCGCTCGGCTCAGCTGAAACGCGTGTGCCGTCGTCCAGCTCCGATCGGCCCCCCTCCCCATCGGCTTTCAGTGTCTCGGCCTCGACATGAAGCATCACCTGATAGCGCTCGGCCCGGGTCCCACTGATGGGCGGTTCGGGTGCTTCGGCTGCAGGGTCTGTCTCGTCTGGTTCGCCAATCTCGTCTATCTCGTTCTCCCCGTCGTCGGCCGCAACCTTATCACCCTTTCCTCCGAACCCGGCCGCCAGGGCCCGCTCGGCCAACAGTACCAGGGCATCGGCCCGCCGCTGCGCCCCGGCTCGCTGAGATGGCTCTCTCGCCTCGCCTGAAACGCGGGCCCCTGCCCCGGCTCCAGTCCCAGCCTTAGCTCCGGCCCCAGCTCCGGCCCCGGCTCCGGCCCTAGCCTCAGCCCTAGCTCCCTGGCCCTGGCCCTGCGTGGACTCTGGCCTCTCCCGATACAGTGCATCACTGGCCGCATCAATGGCCCGCATCAGCAACACACCCAGCTCGGCTGGCAGTCGGCCCTTTACGACGTACATCCCGTCGCCATCGGGGAATACCGAGAATGACCGGCTCTCGTAGCGCTCACGCTCCAATGCCGCCTCGTCTTCCCGGCTCCCGCGCTTCACCCCACGAACCATCCGCTCCACCTGCGCCGTCGTCGATCCCCGGGCAAAGGTCAGAAGTTCTTCTTCATTGGTCCCTGTGGCCACACGCGTGAGGGCACGGACCTTGGAGAACGACAGCTCGCCCCGGCCCATGGAAGCACTGGTCTCAGGAAGACCGACCAGGGCCCGGGCCGTACGTACCTTCTCCCGGGCTGTGCCCAGGTCGATACCGGTACAGAAGGACAGCCAGTGGGCACAGCTACGATGGCCCCCTAGCTCCCAGCCCCGGCGACGGTCGAAGTCGGCGATGAGCGTGAGGAGCCGGTGCGTGGCAGCATGGATGTGGGCTGCAAGAGTGGTGATCCGTTCTTCTAGCTCCTCCAGGGCATCGGCATCATCGAAAGGATCGGGGACCGTGGCACCGGCAGTGGGAACCGATTGAGGTATGGGAGGCTCAACCGGAGGCGAGTCCCGACCCGGATCCCGAATCCTCGGGCCGTAGGAGTCGACGAGAGCGAGCTGTTCTCGCACGACAAGGAAGGAAGGAGCGTGAGGGGCGAATCGGACCATGGGCAGACCTCCTATGTCGAGTAACCGAATAAACACCGAAGCTTACATCACAATATAACGCCGGGTTTTCGGGCTCTCTGGAGGG
>JBDHGR010000288.1:0-9938 GCA_039589815.1 Gemmatimonadota bacterium
CCAAGGGACTCTCGGACAGGGTGTGTCGTCATTGTGCCGCGGAAGGGGCGTCAGTACGGATAGCTACTCCATAGGTCGCGGGCGGAGCTGCGGGGCTCTGCATCCTCGCTCGTCTCGGGCCGGTTGGCCTGCGGAGCTCTTCGAGCTCCTCGACCGTCTCCGGTAGCTTTGCAGCGTCCGGCTCGCGGCTTTCGGTTCGAGCCCTTCGGCTCGATCCCCACCCAGCTCACTTGGTTAAGACATTGATAAAGAAGTTCCGATGAGATCGAGGCTTCCTTTGTCGGAGGTCCCGATTGACTTCTGTGTGCCTGAAGTGTGTCGATTTGAGGGATTCTGACGTGACGCCCTGAGACTGAACCCTGTTTCGTTCCCAGGTACGACGTCAGTCACCCCGGGCGGTGCCCATCACCAGAGGTCTGCGGGCAGGTTGGAACGGTATCCGTAGCGGAGAGACACCAGGTGTTGCTCGGGTGAAAGACCCTCGGCGGGGTCCAGCCGAACGATCGGGGGGACCCCAGGGATGACCTCCAACGTGACATACCGCTCCTCCTTCGGGTGGTTCCAGCGCCAGAGCCAGATCCGGCCCCACTCCAGCCGGGCGGATCGGACCCACTCCAACTCCCGGGGATCAGGACCGTCCCCTTCGGGGTTCCTGGTAGCGGCGGTCGCTGCGACGGCGGTGATGTCGAGGGGGGGTGGCTGTTCTTCACGAGGAGCCAGTACTGGCAACAGGGGCCGAATTCGGCGGAGCCCGGCCAGGTCTTCCGGCGGTTGGAGAAGCAGGATGGCGAAGCGGTCTCCCCACTCCATGCGTACGGTTCCATCCAGCCCCAGGCTTTGAACGGACGATTCCATGGCCTTCCAGAGCACGTCGGGATCGTCGCCATAAACGAAAATCTCCAGCTCGTCCCCGTCCGTACCCCACCCGTCCACGAACCCGCCGGCGGTCTCCTCCAACCGGTCCGCGAGCTCTTCGGTGAGGTCCCCGATCAGGTCAGGCAGGTCTTCCTGGTCCTGCGGAAGCATCAGGGATACGACAACCCCGACCGGCGGCGGCTCATCCATCCAGGCGTCTTCCTGGAACCAGCGCTCCAGGGGCTCGGCTTCGATGGGGCCAGGCGGGCCCGTGGTCGCTTCTTTTTCTGTCGCCTCGGCCTCCCAGACATAGCCGATGGCGTGGAAACGCCCCGCGGCATCGGCGAAGGCTTCCTGCGCCCCGTCTAGATCGCCTCGGTCCCAGCGCAAGCGTGCCCGCTCACGAGCCACGGCTGCGAGGAGATCGGGAGCGTCTGCGTCCATCGCCTCTTCCTCCACCCTGTCGAGGAGATCCTCGGCTGCCCCCAGCTCACCGGTCAACCGGTGGGCCAAGGCCCGGTGGAGCCGAAGATGCGTCTCCACCGGCAACCCCGTGACTCCGGACGCCTCAAGCAAGGCGGCCCCCGTTTCCAGCGCTCGATGGCATTCCGTGCCGTGCCCCATGGCGGCAAGGATCTCGGCACCCGCCACCAGGAGGGAGGCGTCATCGATCAGGGGGTACGGATCTCCCCCTTCGACAGGTTCTGGAGTGACGGTGATGGCGAAATGGAGTGCGACCCAGAGGTTCGCCCTGGCCTCTTCGACTCTGCCTGCCCGCCATCCGACCTTGGCCCTGAGAGCGTGCTGTAGATGGTGGCCCGGTCCATACTCGGGAAGATGCCGAAGATGGTGGTCCGCGGCGTCCAGGAGGCCCAGCTCCATCTCTACCTGGGCCAGCCCCCGAAGGGTGGGGAACCTCCAGGGATCGTCGGCGGGGGCCTCGAGAGCCCCGAGTAGGTGACGCCGGGCGCCGGCCGGATCGGACCTCAACAAAGACGCCATCCCGGCTGCGTATCGAAACGGGCTCAGGTAGGCGGGGGATCCCTGCGAATCCGACAGACCTACCTCGAGCCAGCGGAGGGCCTCGGCAACCTCGCCGAGGTACCAGTGGGCGTGGCCGACCAGGAGCGCTTCGTCGCCCTGGGGTTGGGTGGGTGCCGTTTGAAGGACCGCGTGCCAGTCCTGGTCGCGGTAGGCCGCCTCCAGCGATTCGATGTCAGCCATCTCCGTCTTTTCTTTCGTGTTTCAGGGTTCCCGGATGTCCTTCCCCCGGATGCTTCGGGCCGCGGTATCATGAGCCGATGGGGAAGGTCATCCCCCCGCCGGTGCGGGAGAGTGTGGGCGGGTCAGTGGGATCGGTCAAGAAGTGGAGTAGCGGAGGGGAAGAGCCCCTTTTGGGCCTTGAGTGAAGAACCCGACGGCCCTTGCCCATCCAAGTCTCCTCACCTGAGTTTGTTTTGGGAAGCCACCCCAATAACCTCTTCGACCCGTGACCGGTCCAGTTTGACCCCTGACCCGTCCAGAAAGAATAGGAGCCCCATCCAATGCGTGCCCTGACTGGCCGTCTCATTCCCGCTGCCCTCGCTTTCCTTCTTCTTTTTCCGACGTTTGCCGAGACCGGTGCCCAGGAGGCCCGTCGCCGTTGGGAAAGGATGTGTCAGATCCGGAAGGACAAGTTTGACTTGATCTTGCCGGAAGTGATGCGAGAGAACGGGATCGACATGTGGATCACCACCGTCCGGGAAGGGGACTACGGGCCACTCTACGAGGATCTTGGTCGCGGATACCCCAGCAGTCTGGGCTTCTACGTATTCACAGACAGGGGTAGCGACCGGATCGAAAGAGCCGCCCTCGGGGTCGGCGGCTACCTGCTGGAACGGTGCGGCGCGTACGACATCGTGACCGGTTCGACAGATCTGGCTTCTTTCGTGGTGGAGCGAGATCCGGCTCGCATCGGTGTAAACATGTCCCCAAACATCGGTGCAGCTGACGGTCTGTCCCATACCAGCTATCAGGCTCTCGTCGAACAATTGGGGGAGCCCTACCGATCCCGTCTCGTCTCGGCAGAAAAACTGGTGTCCGACTTTCGCTCCCGGCGGGTCATGACCGAGGTTGCCGCCTTTTCCGAGGCTGGAGAGATCTCTCGGGAGATCGCTGAGCGGGCCTTCTCCAACGAAGTCATTACTCCCGGTGTGACGGCTCTGGAGGACGTGGCCTGGTGGATTATGGATCAGCTTCTGGCGAGAGGTCTGGATACTTCCTTTGACATGCCCTCGATCTACATCACTGGTCCGGGGGGAATCGAGGCGACTTCCAGCGACAGGATAATCCAGCGCGGTGATCTGATCATGATCGATTGGGGGGTTGGATTCCTGAACTTCTACACGGACATGAAGAGGATCGCCTACGTTCTCAAATCCGGCGAGACGGAAGTCCCGCCGGGGATCCAGCACGCCTTCGACCAGGGACGACGAGTTCGGGAGGTGATCAGGAACAACATCAAAGCTGGCCTAACCGCTGCCGAAACCCTCGATGTGCTCAATCAGAAGATTACGGAGGCTGGATTCCACGTAATGGAGGAGTTCAACGTGACCTCCGACACGGACAAGACAGAGGTCATGATCGGATGTCACTCGGTAGGAAACACTGGCCACGGCATAGGTCCTTCCATCGCCTGGTTCAATCCGCTTCGCCTGACCTTTGAGATTAAACCTACGAACATGTTCGTGATCGAGCTGTTCGCGTATACTGCCGCCCCCGAGTTCGGAGGAGCAAAGGTCAGGATTCCGCTGGAGGATGATGCTATCGTCACGGACCGGGGAGTGGAGTGGCTCTATCCGATCAACGAGAGGATCCTCTTGATCCGGTAGGGCACTGGGGCAAAGCCGGGGCTCCCACCGGGGACATCTGGTGTGGGGACCCCTTCCTACGCAAACCAATCAAGAAGAGGGTTGGTGGCCTTCGGTCCGGGCCTCCAGCAACTTCCGGTCGAACTCTTGGGCCTCGCTCAGTCGATGGATCTCGGCTGTAAGGGCCTGAACCTGTTCGGTTAATTCTCTAAGTTGGTGGGATCCTTCTGGGAAAGAAGAATGCCCCGACTCCCGCAATGCAGCCGCTATGGTTTCCGCCAGAGGTTTCAGGGCAAAGCGGGTCGTGAGGATAACCGTCACTCCCAGAATGGGGACGAGGAGAACAGAAAATATCGCCAACAGGGGGATAAGCACCTCGATTCCCATATTCTCCTCCATGCAAGAGGGTCCGAGATCCGTACGGTTTTGACCCCCTCGAGTTTCGTCCTCAGTCCAATTGACCTTCGTGTCTTGTTGTAGGTTTCACCGGGGGAGTGTGGGCAGCGGCCGGCTCCTACCCGTGAACGCTTCCACACCACGCCGGAAGATTGAAAGCGGCGGAACTAAGGCCGGTTTTTTGCTCCACATCACCCCGATACCTCCTCCAGCAGGTCAGCCCCCCGATCCTCCGCCACCTCCGCCGCCACCGCCCCCGCCGGAACGGACGCCCCTATCCGATCCTCCGCCACCTCCGCCACGTCTCTTCTGTCGTTCCTGCTCCCGGACCCACCACTCCGGGTTCCGCTTCTGGACGTATTCGTTCAGCTCCTCCCGGGTCCGGTTCGCCACGTTGGCCGACTCCGGGAGCACCTTGCCTTCAGGGATCAGACGGGTGATGAGCTCATGGAGGATCGGGTCCTCCGCCTTCAGCTCGGCCCTCCTGTGGTTCCCGCCGTTCCCCACATAGCGTTCCACCCCCACGGCCCAGTACTCGTTGAACGTGTTCCCGGCGTAGCCCTGGGCGGTGGAAAGGTCCAGCTCCTTCGCCCGGTGGTAGGCATTCACGATCTCCTGGTGCCAGTACGGATCGGCGTTTGCTATGCCGGCTCCCATGATGCCGTGGGAGAACTCGTGGACGCAGATGTTGGTCCCCCAGTATCGGGTCCCGTAGTACCCGAGAACGTTCTCCTCCGCGCACGAGGTGAGCGTGCCTCCCATGCCCCGAGCGCGCCCGTTCCAGTACCCCTCCGGGGAGCGGTATCCCAATCCTCCCTCCTCGTAGTAATCCTCCCGCTCACCTCCCGTGAGCCTTGGATCCAGGTACTTGGGCACGGTCCAGTCTCCCTGCTCCGGGATGTCCATGGTGTATTCGGTCTCGGCCATGATCACGATCCGGGCACCGTGGGCCACCATGGTGTCCCGGATATCCGGCCGGTGTCCCAGCATGTAGTTCACCTGGTCCCGAACGATGGCCAGGGCCTTGTCCGGCACCTCCTCCGAGGCGAGGATGGGATAACCGTTCGCGTCAGCCCATTTCTTGTAGTAGGTCGTGTCGAGCTGGAAGCGTTCCACCAGCTCGGCCGGGGGCGGCCGAATCACATAGGATAGGTAGTCCTCCACCACCGGTTCCGCCCGGTCCTCCGGGAGAGGTCTGGGCTCGTGCGGTTCGAGCTCCTCCGGGGGATCCCACCCCGGCGGGTAGCAGTCGGGGATGTAGCGCCTTCGTCTGGTTTCCGGTGGGGGCTCGTCGGTCTCTGGCGTGCTCCAGGGGCATTCGACCATGGCGGGCCGTTCCCGCTGCTCGGCCATCTCCTCCCGCTCCCGGTCCGGCACGTCGTTCCAGTTCAGGACCGAGTTGAAGATCAGGTTGAACTCACCATGGTTCTGCCAACGATACACGGGGTTGTTGGCGAACATCAGGACCCGGCCCCTGCCGTTGTGGGCGTTCCTGGAATCCACGACGAAGGCCCGGCCCGTAAGGTTCTCGGCTCCCTCCATGAGTCCGCTCAGGACGGATGAATCTCCCCCCACGTACCGAGCCAGCACCCGTTCCTCGTCGGCGATGCCGACCCGGAATACCCTGGCGCCCTGGCCGAACTTCACCGGGAAGATGGAATCGGGGTACCCATACATGACCGGGTGATCCGGATCGGCCACCTGGGCCTGGATCAGAGGTTTCTGGGCGGTCACGCTCTCCGGCCTCTCGGTATCCACGGTCCTGGCGAACCCGAACTCGATGGGGAACCGTACAGCCTCTCCAGCGGCGATGATGGTGCCGCCCCGATCCAGGAAGCTCTCGAAAGCGCGGACCCCGTCCTTCCCGAAGCCACCTGTCATATCAGGCGTCTCCCCGTACATGCCCAGAAAGCGGTACTTCATAGGGATACGCACGCTCGCCTGGAGGAGCCATCACCCGTTCCCGGCTCAGGTCCTGGACGGCCATGACGATCACGTCGTACTGGCCCTTCAGGTTCCCCCATTCCACCCGCTCCTTGTAGATCAGGTCGAAGGGGATCTCGAACTGGTCGAAGGCGTGGCGCCACCAGCCCAACTCCTGGGTGCCCTGCCACTGGGAGTAGATGGCGACCCGGGGAGCGTCCCCTTCGTGGCTACGTACCTCGGGAAGCTCCTCCAGGAATGCGGCCGTCAGGCCCAGGCCGAGGACCTCCGCCTGGGCTCGCTGCAACTCCTCCTCATCGCCGGTGACCAGGAAGGAACCCGGTGGGAAGTCGAGATTCTCTGCCGAGAACGGCTCTTCCGCTATCCGCATGGAGAGATCCTGGAGCCGGTACCGGAAGGTGATCATGTTGGTGGAGCCCAGGTGGGCCACGGCCAGGCCCGCCCCACCGGAACCCCGGACCTCCCCCTCCCACTCCGCCGCGTCCACAGGGGTGACCCTGGCCTGGAGCACGGCGGAATCCTGGATCTCGTGCACTTCCGTGTCGAAGGCGTATCCCATGGTCCAGCCGCTGTCGTCGTACGTACGAAGCTCCGAATCGGGGTAGTACTGCACCTCCAGGAGGTTCTTTGCCAGGCGCCCGTAGGATTGGTTCAGCTTCACCAGGTAGGACCCCTCCGGGTACGTGTCCTTGGCAAGGGTGAGCTCACGGCTGAGGCGGCCCACCTCGATGCCCTGTGCCCGGAGGAGGTTCACCAACCGGACGACCCGGGTTTTATCTCGCTTTTCCGGGATCACGTAGCCGAAGGGCGCCTCGGTGGTTCCGTCCTGGATGGAGTTGCGGGTCTTGATGTAGAAATTCTCCAGCACTTTCCGGGGAAACCCCGCCGTGAGCTGGAGGGCGGACAGGACGCCCGTCTGCATGTAGTTGACGTTGTTGCGCCGGCTGAAGGTTTCCACGGCGTTTTCAGGGACTGGGTATCCCCGATACCACTCCCTGGGCTGACCTCCACCCCGGCCCGTGGGGGCCCCCATGTATCTGGAGGACCGGGCCAGATCGGGGCCGGCGGTGCTGTCCGGCTCCTCCTCCGACTCCTCCTCCGACTCCCCCTCCGACTCCCCCTCCTCCCAGGCGGCCCTGAGAGAGTCCAGGTCCAGGTCCCGGGGTCGCTGTGTTTCATACATCCGCATCATGCCGTTGTGGTTGTAGGCCACGGAGCCCAGGTATCCGGGAGACCACGCGTCCATGAAAGCGTGGGTGTATACCCCCGGCATGCCCCACCCGGCCATCTGAGCCATCTCCCAGTTGGAGAACCAGGCCAGCTCCGAGAAGAGAACTGGATCCAGGTTGGGATTCTGAGGTGGACCACCGCTATAGGTGTAGAGGAGAGTTCCCGACTCATGGAGGTCGTGCATGATGGGTGGGTGGGCGGTGAAGTACCAATCCGTGAGTGCCCTCATGGACATCTGGGACAGGTTGATGTCACGGTTGTTGTCGTGGAGGACATACTTGCCCCAGTAGGGCACGGACGGGGGGCGCGAGCGCCGTCCCTCGTCTTCATCCTCGTCGGTTTCCCCTCCTCCCTCCTCCCCCTCGGTCGCGCTGTCCGGTCGGGATGCCTCCGCCTCGGCCTCGATCTCCAGTCCCTGATAGAACCAGTCGATGAAGCGGTCGCGCCCGTCCGGGTCCGCGACCGGGCTGATGGAAACGATGACCTCGTCCCGGATGCTTCCGATGAAGGGCGACGTCTCGGCGACCAGCCGATACGCGAGCTCCATGAGCATCTCCGGGGCCCCCGTCTCTCCGCTGTGGAGTCCCCCTATGACGTGGTAATGAGGCTTGGTCCGGGAGATGATCCCCCTGACTTCCGACTCCGAGAGACCTCTTGGATCGGCGATGCTAGCCAGGTTGGACCGGTTCTGAGCCAGGTTGGCCAGGTTCTCCTCCGATGAGAGCCAGACCACCACCAACTCCCGCCCCTCGTCGGATTGCCCGATGGTCTCCACTACAGCCCGCGGGCTCGCGTCGGCCAGAGCCCTGTAGTACTCGAGGATGTCTTCGTAGTACGTCAGGGTTTCCGGCGCCCCGATGTGATGGCCCAGAATCTCCCTGGGCGTTGGGATTCCGGCGACCCTTGGAAGGTGATCCACCAGTGGGCTTCCATACCGGGGTTCCGTTGTCCACCGCCGGTAGGATTCCGCGAAGTCCCGGTCCATCTGTTGGGCCGGGTCCCTCGTTTCGGATACGGCCTCCTGGGCGGTCAGGTGACTGGCGGTTTGGGGTAGGACCGCAGCGAGAAGCAACAGGGCCAATCCCTGGACAGATCGGAATCGAAGCACGCGCATGGGGAAGACTCCTCGTCCGAACCAAATGGAGGTTTTAGCAGGTAGCCCAAGCATACGGGCGCAGGGGAACCGGGGCCAGGGGGGGAGCATGGGGATACCCTGGCGCTCCGTTCCAGCCCAGTCGGCCACCAAGAAGAAGGATGTGTCGGGGGTTTGGTAGGGCGAGGAACGGGAGGCGGACGTTTCTCTTGCAGTACCTCTTTGTGCCGCCAATCTTTCAGGACACCCGTCAAAGAAGAGCGGCAGGGCTTTTGGTGGTCTCTCCGGCCGTCATGAACCCGCGTCGCGTGCAACGTCCCATTCTGCGGGAGCGCCGAAGGCGATCCGATCAGTTTCTGGAGGCCCCGAATGAAGAACCTGAGAATTGCTGTCGCAGCCACCCTTGTAGCCATCAGCGTTCCGGCATGCGATGAGGACCCTACCGGTCTCTCGTCGGACACCTGGGATTGGAGTGGTGTCGTGGAACCGGGTGACCAACTCGAAATCAAAGGCATAATCGGGGACATTCTGGCGGGCGCGACCGTGGGATCCACTGCACAGGTCACGGCTACGAAGAGAGGGAGGGAGGACGACCCGTCTACCGTGGACATCGAGGTGGTCCCACACGAGGGAGGGGTGACCATTTGTGCGATGTACCCGGATGTCCTTGGTCAACCTCCCAACGAGTGCCTGCCGGGATCGCAGGGAAATCTCAGGAATGGGGACAACCAGGTTGAAGTGACGTTTTCCTTGACCCTTCCCATCGGGGTGGAGTTGGTGGCCCGGACCATCGTCGGAAACGTGATCGCACCGGATCTCGAGAGCGATGCGCTCATCAGCACGATCACCGGGAATGTACAGGTAACCACCACCGGCGTGGCTGAGGCCAGTTCGGTCACCGGGACGGTCCTGGCGGAGATCGGCAGTGCAAACTGGGGCCGTGACCTGACCTTCTCCACGGTGACCGGGAGCGTGGACGTTGAGGTTCCCGCCCTAACGAATGCAGCCGTCCAAGCGAGTGTCGTAACCGGCACGATCTCGTCCGACTTCCCCCTGACTCAGACGGCGCCGGGGCGAAGGCAGGGCACGCTCGGAGCCGGGGGGCCGCTTCTCACACTATCCACCGTCACCGGCAACGTCACGCTCAGGCGGGGTGGGTAAGCTCGGCCGCTGAGAGGGCCTCGGTCATGCGAGCCCCCTAGAGTCTCAGCAGAGCCCACTCCTTGGTCAGGTTCGGAACACTCCCCATTGCCACGCCCATCTCCTCCGTCACCAGGATGCAATCGGAGGGATTGTAGCCGTATCCTCCTTCAGGGTTGAAGAGCCCCGGCTCCATAGAGAACGTCATCCCTGGCTCGAGCAAGGTGGGATCACCCAGGGCGATCCAGGGCTCCTGGTGCCCTTCCATTCCTTCCCCGTGTGCGACACGCTGGTAGAGATACGGCTCCATCCCATTCGCCACTTGCATCTCGTGCACGGCCCTGGCGATCTCCTGGCAGGACGTTCCCGCCTTCGACATCTCGATCTGCATCCGAGAGCCATCGGCCATGACCTCCCACATCCGCTCGCCC
>JBDHGR010000289.1:0-6007 GCA_039589815.1 Gemmatimonadota bacterium
ATCTACGTGGAAGCCCTCCGGGATGTGGCTTTCAGGGTCCATCCGGTGAACCGGACCGATGCCCAGGAGATGATTCGTGCCATCAGGGGGTTCCCGCTCCTGGAAGGGGTCCGCGGCGAGCCGGGAGTCGATCTGGACAACCTCGCAGAGGTGATTCAGAGGGTTTCACAACTGGTGGGAGATCATGATCGAATCGAAGAAATGGACCTGAATCCATTCCTGGCGGTAGAGTCCGGGGGAATGGCCGTGGATGCCCGGATGACCTTACGGTCAGGATAATCCGTTTCCTCGATTTCGGAACCCGGGTTAAATTGGGAATGAGGCCACCCACATCGGGGGAGACGGAATGACTCAGGAGGTTCAGCCCAAAACGAAAGCCATCCGGGAGTACTCCCAACTCCTCCGGATCCAGGAGCGTTTGTTGTCCATGCTTCAGGAAACCCTGGACGAGATTGGCGCCCCTACGACGATCAACCTGCTGAGACAAATCCGAAACCGGACCGGAAGTACGGCTCCGGAGGACTTTGGCCGGATCGCCAACTCGGTGGAAGGGGCCATTCGTGAGCTAAAGTTGTTTCAGTCGGAGATTCAGAACGAGCTCCTGGACGAGCGGAGCGAGGTGTCCGTGGAAGGGGTCTCGAACCTGCCGGCTCCGCTAGCCCGTTTTTTGGCCGAACGGACCTCCAATGAGCGGTTCTCCTACGAGGTCCGTCAGGACCCGGTCCGAGGTTGGATCATCGCATGGAAGGAGTACACCGCTGAGGGGATCATCCGGGGGTTCGGCCAATTCTATGAGCGGCCCTATGCTTGGCTCGAGGAGTAAACCCACCTCCCCGTGGGACTCCTAGACCGTCACCTCCCGCTTGGCCTCCAGGAATGACACCGTATCCTCCCCATAAAACATCCCGATGTATTTGGCCTGGATGGGCGTGAGACGCCGCACGGCCCAGACCAGGTGCACGTGGTTCGGTTCTTTGGGAGTGGACAGGAGCCTGAGGCCAACCTCTCCGGGCAGATGGTTTCCCTTTCGGTTGTTACACGGGGAGCAGCTGGCCACCACATTCCCCCAGGTGTTCACGCCCCCTCGCGAGAGGGGAAGGATGTGGTCCCGAGTCAGAAACTGCCGACCCCTCAGCTCGCTACGATGTCGACCACAGTATTGGCAGGAATAGTTATCCCGGGCGAACAGGAAGGTGTTGGTCACCTGGCGACGGAACCGTCGCGGCACCTGAACGAACCGAACCAGGCGGATCACCAAGGGGAATGGGATTTCCGTGCGTTCCGATCGGAAAGCCCTCCCGTGATCCACCTCCAAAAGTTCGGCCTTCCGGTCCAGAACAAGACGCACCGCCCTTCGGACCGGTACGACCGTCAGTGGTTCATAGGAAGCGTTTAAGGCTAGGCAACCCATGACAACGACTCGCAGCTCACTCCATCGTCGGCCTCGAGACCCTCGCTCGAGCGCTCGCGGATATCTTCTGGGACCCCACGCCCCATGATTTGTTCGGATAATATTCGGGGAATTGACCCCAGGCAATGTTTTCGCAGGGTCCGGCCTGGCTACAGGAGCGCCACAGGATCCCGGTCGATGACCACCCTGATATCCCGTCCTTTGGGCCGGTGTGTGTCCAGGTAGGACCGTAGGATTCCCCCAAGGGCAGCAGGTGAGGAAGACCTCAGAAGGAAGTGCCATCGCCACCGTCCGTGGAGCTGTTCGATTGGAGCCGGGGCCGGGCCCACGAGCTCCATCTCTTTCCCCGGGATCGGGAGGGCCGAACGAATCCAAGCTGCGCTCCGTTCTGATTCCCTGGCCGCCTCCTCGGCCGATGGGCTACTGATAAGAACGTTGGCAAGGCGGGCGTGAGGTGGATATCGGGGTGTGCTTCGTTCCCGGAGCTCCCGGAGGGCGAAGGCCGCAAAGTCATGTTCCAGGGCTGCTTTCACGGCGAAGTGACCCGGAAGGGAAGTCTGCACCAGGACCTCACCCCCCAACTCCCCCCGACCCGTTCGACCGGCCACCTGGCTCAGCAGCTGGAACGTCCGCTCGCTGGCCCGGAAGTCAGGAAGGTGGATCCCAACGTCGGCATTCACCACACCCACCAATGTCACACGGGGAAAATCCAACCCCTTGGCGATCATCTGGGTCCCCAGGAGAATATCCACCTCGCCTCGGCCGAACCGGCCCAGGATTTCGTGATGAGACCATTTTCCGGAGGTGGTGTCCACATCCATTCGAGCGATCCGGGCCCCCGGGAAGGTCTCGGTCACCACGCGTTCCACCTGTTCCGTTCCCAGCCCCCGAAACCTCAGATCTTCCGAACCGCAGCGGTCGCACAGCTTGGGTGAGGGCTCTTCGTGCCCGCAATGATGACACAGGAGCCTTCCGGTCAGGCGATGGTATGTCAGGGAGACAGAGCAATGGAGGCACCGCCAAACCTCACCGCATCCCGGACACATAACGAAGTTGGAGTACCCCCTTCGGTTCAGGAGGAGGAGGACCTGTTCCTCCCGCTGAAGTCTTTCCCGAATCCCATCCACCAGTTCTGGAGAAAGAACACCGCCGCCAACCTCCTCCTGTTGCTTTCCTCTCCCACCGCTCCTCCTTTTCCAGAGAGCCTTCAGGTCGATGACCCGCACCGGAGGGAGGCTTCCGCCCCCGACTCGTTCCGGAAGAGACAGGAAGCGGAATTTTCGGATCTGGGCATTCTGCCAGCTTTCCAGGGAAGGGGTGGCGGTACCCAGAAGACAAAGAGCCCCCAGCATCCCCGCTCGAACGATTGCGACGTCTCTGGCCTGGTAGCGGGGTCCATCGGACTGTTTGTAACTCCCATCATGCTCCTCATCCACCACGATGGCACCGAGGCGGGGAATCGGTGCGAATACCGCGGATCGGGCTCCGATAGCAATCCGCTTCTCGCCATTCCGGAGCTGCCGCCATGCATCGAAGCGTTCCCCCGCCGAGAGTGCCGAATGAAGAACCGCGACGTCATTCCCGAAGTGGGCCCTGAAACGGGCCACCGTCTGAGGAGTCAGGGAAATCTCGGGAACCAAGACGATGGCCCCTTGCCCCCTCTCCCGGACCACTTCCTTGAGAAGTTCGATGTAAACCAGGGTTTTCCCAGACCCGGTGACACCGTGCAAAAGGGCTGGAGGGGGCCGGGCCTCTTTTAACATCTCCCGCAATGCATCCAGTACGTCGGTTTGGTCTTCGGTGGGCTGTTGGAACTCGGGCTCGACCGGGACTTCGTGTCGGAAGGGGTCCCTGAGGACCTCCGTGTCGTCAACGGCCACGATTCCCTTCTCCTCTAGACCCGTGATCACGGACCGGCTGAACCCGCCCCGCCGGAGAAAAGGGCCCAACTCCGCCGACCCCCCACTGCTTTCCAACGCTCCGTATGCTTCCCGTTGTCGCGGGGCCCGCCCAAACACGCCCTCCCGCAAAGCCAGATCCTCGAGCCAGTTCTCGATTCGCACCACCCGCCGGGTACGGATGGGGGGATCCCGGGGAGGGAGAGTCTCGTGACGAATCACTCCGCGAGCAGCGAGGCGCCGGATCTCCGGCCAGATGGATCCCATGGCCAGCGCCTTGCGGAGGGTTCTGACTCTCCGGGGTTTTCCCGCCTCGAGCAGGGCCCCCAGGAGCTTCCCCTCCCGGCCGGTAGGAAGCTCTTTCGGGGTGCCCACCACGCTCAGGTAATCCCGGGAGGAATCGCTGAGGACAGATGGAAGGGCCGTCCTCAAAACCATGCCGAGCGGAGCCAGATAGTACTCGGCCATCCACATCGCGAGTTGCAGGAGGTCCAGGGGGACCGAAGGCACCTCATCCAACACGTCCAGAATCGGCCGTAGTTTCGATACCCCGGCGCCCGAGCCTTCGCCCACCACCCACCCCACGCGCTCTTCCCGCCGAAACGGAACCAGGACCCGCGTCCCTTTGGCCGGCAATGGGCCGTCCGTCAGGTACGTGAATGTGGAATTGATGGGGATGGGAAGAGCGACGTCAACCTGGTTTGCACCCACCTCACCCTCCTTGGGTGCCCTCTGATCCAAACAAAGGGAGCCCCGAGGTTTGGTGGTCGCCGTTCAAGGCCTCCCCTGTCTTGATGGTCCCGTCAGAAGAGGGGCTAGCCTTCACGCCAATCAGCAGGTTCAAACCCAGAATTCTCTCCTTGGTCAGGAGCCGATGGACCTCTATCTCCCGTTGGAAAACGGTCCAGACCCCCCTCCTCCAGCCCCACCGCCTCCTGGCCCGTCGAAGGATGCCCAGCTTCTCTTTGAGGCTGAACAACTCCGCGAAATCGGGAAAGGGTTTCCTGGGTTTTGACCGAAAGGCGGTCCCCGCATCGATCCAGTCCTCGGTGTGGAGCTCACCCACACCGGAGTCCATCAGGATTCGGCGAAGTTCAACCGCCATGAGGGGCCGGGCGCCGAGGTGGCCGGAGAGGACGCTCTTACGCTGGTCATCCACGGGGGCTTGCCACACGAGCTGAACCAGAACCACGCGGCCTCCCGGCCTCGTCACGCGGACAAGCTCCCTGATCGCATCCCCCGGCTCCACCGTCGCCGCCAGCCCCACCTCGCCCACCACGACGTCGAAGGTCTCGTCCCTGAAGGGGAGGTCAGATGGGGGGGCGGCCTGGAAGGAAGCGTTTTGGGCCAGGCCCGACTCCTTGAAATGTGCCTCGGCCTGAGTAATCAGGTCGGGATCTTCGTCCACCCCTGTCCCGTGAACTCCACTCTCCCGTATGAAGTACTCCAGGGCCACCCCCTTCCCACACGCGACGCCCAGCAACTCCATACCGGGTGAGAGATCGGTAAGGCGGCTGATTTGACGGTAGAGGTCCTCGCCCCCCGGAGAAAACAACCTACGGGGACTGAGGCGAACCAGGTCCAACATGGAAGGGGACCGTGGCCCGGTCCCCTTCTCCAAATCCTGCTCCCTTTGGTGAGGCGCGGTCAGAAGGGGGTCTCCTCAGCAGCCTTCATCTCCTGGAGGGCTCTGGCCAGTGCCGACTCCTCTTCTGCCGTCAGGGACGGGGCCGCAGGCGCGTCGGCTTCTCGCCCGGCTCGAAAGTGTTTGAGGGCCAAACCTACGGCAATGAGGCCCGCTATCAGAGCTAGCGGTGGCATGAGCCAAGCAAATAATCCACTCCCCCGCGCTTGGGGTACGGCTCGGTACTCCTCTCCATACATCCCCAGCATCCAGCTTACGAGGCTGTCGGAATCTGCGCCTCCCTGGGCCATGAGCTGGAGTGTATCCCGAAGCATCTTGGCCTGAGCGGTCGGGCATACCTCGAGCATTAGACCGGGGCAATAAGGCGACCGAAGGCGACCGATGGCCGCATCCCCCTCCGGATGTGCCTGAACCGGCTCATCCAGCCGCGGAGGTTCCTGAGCGTGGAGCGATAACGCCGGTAGAAAAAGACAGAAGAGGGCGACAACGCTGGTTCGTCTACGCTTCATATGCTATCCAACCCTTGTTTGACCCCGATGGTGAACCGGAGCTCCGAGGCCCGAGTAAACCGATTCCCGACCTCCAATCTACCCCTTTCGGGATGGAAAGGGCCACGCGGACTTTGTTCAGCCTCCCGGGGGCACGTCCAGACCGACCAATGCCCTGACCACTGAAACGGTGCCAGCTCCGACACCTTCGGGATCGTAACCACCCTCCAAAAGGACAACCAGGCGCCCGCCAGCCTTTGTTTCCGCTAACGCCATTACATCCTTGGTGAAGCCATGTAGGTCCTCCGGTTCCAGCTCCTGCCCTCCGAGGGGGTCCCCTCTAAGGACATCGAATCCGGACGAGATAAAGACGAAATCCGGATCGAACCGATCCCGAACTTCACCCAGGGCCCCGAGGAACCGGTCCCGATACTCCTCTCGGGGGGTACCAGGGGCCAAAGGGACGTTCAGGGTCGTTCCCTTCCCCGGACCCATACCCGTTTCATTCGCAAACCCGGTCCCCGGATAAAGGGGAGATTGATGGACAGAAAGGTAGAAGACGTCA
>JBDHGR010000290.1:0-5986 GCA_039589815.1 Gemmatimonadota bacterium
GGGGCAGTTCACTCTTTCCCGTGACGGCGACCGCATCGCCCACATGCGAGCCAGGTCGCCCCTTTTTGGAGACGTGCAATGGGCCGAGGTGTGGTTGATGGATGCTGACGGTGGAGCGCCCCTCCAGCTCACCTCCGATACCGTTCCCCAGCAGGGCCCCGAGCTTTCTCCTGATGGGAACTGGGTCCTCTTCCGGGCCGACGCCAACGAAGACTTCGACTTCTACTACAACGACAAGATCTTCATCGTCCCAGCCTCCGGCGGAGCCGCCAGGGTGCTTCTCCCTGAATTCTCGGGAGCCATCGACCAGGCCACCTGGTCGGCTGACGGACGTTCCATCTTCTTCCAGGCCAACATCGGGGTTCGGGAAGAGCTCTTTCTGGTGGACGTGGAGAGCCTGACACTGACCCGCCTCACGGAGGGCGACCACGCCATCGGAGGCGCGGCTTTTGATCCCAGCAACGGCATGGCGGCATTCACGATCCAAACCGGGGCCAACCCGGGCGACGTCTGGATCCTGGACGTGGGAGGTGGAGGCCAACCCCAGCAGGTGACCCACGTCCACGACCATCTTGCCGACACCTTCTTTCTTCCTCGGCAGGAAGCCATCCAATGGCAGGGGGATGATGGCTTGGAAGTGGAAGGGCTGCTCTTCTGGCCTTTGGATTACCAGGAGGGCGATCGGTATCCCCTCATCGTACAGACCCATGGCGGGCCAGCGTCTTCTGACAAATTCCAGTTCGGGGGCTCCTCGGACTACATCCAGGTCCTCACCGCGAAGGGCTACTTCGTTCTCCTTCCCAACTATCGGGGGAGTACCGGATACGGGGACGCCTTCCTTCGGGACATGGTGGGCCACTATTTCAACCAGGCCCACAAAGACGTCATGGCCGGGGTGGACTACCTCATCGATCGAGGGCTGGTGGACGGTGGCCGGATGGGGAAGATGGGATGGAGCGCCGGCGGCCACATGACGAACAAAATCATTACCTACACCGACCGTTTCAAAGCCGCTTCCTCCGGGGCCGGCGCTTCGAATTGGATCTCCATGTACGCCCAGAGCGACGTCCGGGTGTACAGGACGCCCTGGTTCGGCGGGAATCCATGGGAAGAGGATGCGCCGGTGGATCAGTACTGGGAGGACTCACCTCTCAAACACGTGGCCGGCGTGACCACGCCTACCCTCTTCCTGGTTGGTGAGCTGGATTTCCGGGTGCCCATGCCCCAGTCGGTGGAGATGTATCGGGCCCTGAAGGCCCAGGGCGTGCCCACCCACCTCTATGTGGCGCCCCGACAGCCCCACGGATGGAGGGAACTCTACCATCGCCTCTACAAGGCCAATGTCGAGTTGGACTGGTTCGAGCGCTGGGTCATGGACAGGGAATACGTCTGGGAGGAGCCTCCGGAAGTAGGGAAATGACCCGCCGACAAATAGGGGATCACGGAGACCGGCAGCTTCCCTCCGGCCTGCACCGTTCAGGGGCGCGGACCCTGCCCGGGGTTTGTGATTTCCTGGATCCCCGTCCAGCGGTACTACTCGGCCTGAAGGGCTACCCGGGGGTCGGAGCGCACCGCCCGCCAAACCGGGACCGCACATGCCAACAAGGCAATCACGAACACTGTTCCGGTTACCGCTATGAAGGTGGAGGGATCGAGGGCCGCCACGTCGAAGAGCATTCCCTGCAACAGCCTGGTGCCGGCCACCGCGCCCCCCAGCCCAACGACCACTCCCACTGTCACCAATCTCAGTCCCTGGCTCAGCACGAGTCCCCCCACGTGGGTGACGTCCGCTCCCAGGGCCATCCGGACACCCATCTCGTGGCGCCGCCTGGACACGTGATAGGCTAGAACGGCGAAGAGACCCACGGAAGCAAGAAGGAGGGGAAGGATGGCGAGGAGTGTCAGGGACAGGGTCGCAATCCGCCGTTCCGCCATGGAACTCCACACCAGGCTCTCCAGGGTCGCCAACCGGGATAAAGGAACGTCCGGGTCCATTTCCCTCAGAGTCTCTCTGAGCCCATCGGCAAGGGAAGACGGTGGAATCCGGGTCTGAATGGCCAGCCGCATGACGGTTGTAGCTCGCTGGGTGAAGGGGAGGTAAAGGGCCGCCTCCGGCTCCTCTTCCAGCCTGCTCAACCGCACGTCTCCTACCACTCCGATGACCGTCAGGGGAGTGACGGTATCAAAAAGCTGGAGTTCCACCACCCTTCCCAGCGGATCTTCGTCTGGAAACAGGCGTAGGGCCCCGGTCTGGCTCAGAACGGCGACGGAGGGGCTGGCCAACCGGTCTTCATCCATCACCACTCGGCCTGAGATGATCGGAATTCTCAGGCTTTCGAAATATGTGGGTGAAACCGACCTGAGAAAGACACGCTCTCGTTCCTCTGGTCTTCCCTGAGCGTTGGCCCGGAAGACGTTTCCGAAATCTCCGATGGGGAGGTGACTGGTGAGGGCCGCTGCATCGACCCCGGCCACACCTCGAACCCTCTCGAGGAGATCTGAAAAAAACTGGGTCCTGGAAGGACTGTCGGGGTAACGGGCGTTGGGGATTCGGACGTCGGCCGTCAGGACCCCGCTTGGGTTGAATCCCGGGTCCAGCGTCCGGAGGTTCGAGAGGCTTCGGACCAGAAGCCCCGAAGCGGTCAGAAGGACCAGCGACAGGGCCACCTGCGACACCACCAGTCCGTTTCGGAACGTGGTCCCCCCGTCCTCCCTTCCCCGATTGCCTGTTTTTAGACCCTCGGTGAGAGACACACCCGCGCCCTGTACGGCGGGATAGGCGCCGGCAAGGAAGCCTGTCAGAAGGGAAAGGCCAAGTGCGGCGGCAAGCGTCACGGGTGAGGTTTCAGGTTCTACGTACCCGAGCCCCTCCATGCCCAGGTATCGGAGGATGACCGCCTGGAACCAAGTCCCAAGGAGAAGGCCCAGGGCTCCCCCGGCCAGAGCGAGCCCGACACTTTCAGCCAGTAGCTGGCGGACCAACCGCCCCTTGGGTGCACCCATGGCAGCCCGGATGGTGAGCTCGAAACGCCGGGCGGGGGCACGGGCCAGGAGGATTCCCGCTCCATTACCGCAGGCGATCAGAAGAACCAGAACAACGGCTCCAGTCAGGATCCATAGGGTCGTCCGATAGTCTTCCGTCAAAACCTGCCGGAGCCCCGTGAGGAGTAACCCCTTGTTCTGGTTGGTCTCCGGGTATGCCTCCTGAAGACGGGAAGAGATCACATCCACCCCCGCTTGGGCCTGTTCCAGCGTAGTCCCGTCTTTCATCCGACCCAACAGATACCAGCTGTGCCGGTCCCTTGCTGCCGCCGCCAACCGGTCTGGTCGCATGGGGATCCAGACGTCGGCCTTCCTCAGGAAGAAGAAGTCAGGGGGCAGGACGCCAACCACGGTGAAAGGGTCCCCGTCCATGGTCAGAGCTTTCCCCATAACCTGAGCGTCACCGCCGAGGCGGCGTTGCCAGAATCCGTGGGAGAGCAACACCACATCCTCGGCCCCCTCCAGCCCATCCTCGCTACGAAAGCTCCTGCCCAGAACCGGGGGAGTCCGCAGGGCCGGGAGGAGGTTGGGTGAGACCACGGTTCCCGAGATCCGTTCTGCCTCCCCCTCCTCGGAGACCGTAACCTCCACCGGGAACGGCAACACGGCCGCCAACTCCTGGAAAACATCCGATTCGTCCCGGTAGTCGTAGTAGTCGGCTCCAGCCACCCAGGGGTTCAGCTCTCCCTCGAACGTCGCCCTGCCCACCACGAGCTGGGTCGATTCCGGATACGGCAGGGGCCGGATAAACACGGAATGCAGGACGCCGAACATGGCCACGCCCGCGCCGACTCCCAGGGTCAGCGTGAGGACGGTGACCAGGGAATACCAGGGTGCGGACCGGATCGTACGGAAGCTGAATCGGACGTCCTGGAGGATGGAGCGTAGCATGGGCACGTCCTTGGAACGGGGTGACAGCTCACGGTTTTCGGAGACGCGAGGACCGGGGAGGAACCGGAGATGCACGGCATCCCGGCCGGCCGTCGTAAGCTGCCAGAACATCCGGAAATGAAGAGTCGGCGCTCTCGGACCTGGGTTTCCGGCCGGTCTTCTTTCGCTCTTGTGCTTCCGAAGCCAGTGGGTGAGCTCTCCCTCCCACTCACGTACCCACCGGTCCCGGAGCTCTGGAGGAGCCAGGGGGCTCAGAATTCGGAGGAGAACCCGGACAACGCCCAGAAGGGTTGAATCCGACATGATGTTCTACGCCCTCCCGGGCTCGGGAGAGGGTTCAGGAGAGGATTCGGTGGATCCACCGAGGGTTGACCCGGGCCCAACGCTCAACCGTATGGCCGGGAATCTTCTGATTGCCTGCTCCAACAGGGCTTCTCCTGCCGGGGTAAGGCCGTAGTAACACCGGGGCGGGCGTCTCTCTGCGTCGGCCTCCTCGGCAGACTCCCAATCCGATCGGAGACAGCCGGCGGCCTCAAGGCGCCGGAGGGCCGGATAGATGGTACCGCTTGGGAGGCCCGTGGCATCCATAATGTCGAATCCGTAACGGTACCCCTGGGAGATCGCGTGGAGCACCAGCCCTGACGGGAATGTGAGGTTCGGTTTTGCCACGGTGGCTCCTCTCCGGGTTCTGTTTTCCCTGATTCCTGGCATTCGGTTCTTAGATGACTAGAATCCTACATAGGTTGCCCAGGTTCGGGCAACTCCCTTTTTCAAGTGACTTCTGTCAGTGGCTGCAACTTTCCTCCGATCCATCTCGTCTGTATACCTAGAAGTTCTATGGGGGAGCACCTCCCGGAACACGTACTAGACGAGATGGCGACCCAAATGCCCGATCCCAAAGCCGACCTCCTGAAGGGCACGCTGGACCTACTCATCCTCAAGGCCCTGACCTTCGGTCCCCGACACGGTTACGGAATTGCCCGCTGGCTGGAGGATTCGAGTCACGAACTTCTGCGCATTGAAGAGGGATCTCTCTACCCCGCCTTGTCGCGGATGGAAAAGCGGGGGTGGATCCGGTCGGAATGGGGCTCTTCGGAATCCAACCGGAAAGCCAAGTACTACCGCCTTACTTCCGCAGGCCGGGGCCAAGTGGACGCCCAGGCCCTGGGATGGGAGCGTCTGGTCGAAGCCATGTCCCTGGTGCTCGACAAAAAGCGGGCTTGAGGCCGGAGTATGGCTTCCCCCCTCGATCGATGGATCCGAATGTGGTCCCACCTCTCGCGGCGCAGGCTCAGAGGGGAGGTGGATGAGGAGCTGGGCTTCCACCTGGAGATGCTGGCCAGGAAGTTCGAGGCCCATGGTATGGATGCGGCCAGCGCCAGGCGGGCTGCCGAGGATCGTTTTGGCGACCCTTCCCACATCCGAAAAAAGACTTTCCGGGCTGAGCGGGCCCGGGTAAATCAACGGAATCGAGCTCAATACATGGACAATCTCCGCCAGGATCTGCGGTTCGCCCTCAGACAGCTCTTCAAACGGCCGGTTTTCAGTGGCATCGCCCTGGCCATGCTGGCCCTGGGGATTGGAGCCAACACCGCCATCTTCAGCGTCGTCTACACGGTCCTTCTCAGGCCGCTGCCCTTCCAGGAGCCCGACCGGATCGTGCGCATCTGGGAGTCCCGACTTGAGCAGGGTTGGGAGCGTGCCTCGGTAGCCCCGGGAAACTTCTGGGATTTCCGGGAGATGAACCGGACCTTCGAAGACCTGGGCGCCTACCGATTCTCCTCGGCCAACCTCACGGGCATGGAACACCCCGAACAGCTGAGCATGGGCCGGGTGACCTCCGGGTTCTTCGGTGAGATTCTCGGCGTCCGGCCGGTGATGGGGCGGACCTTCCTTCCGGAAGAAGACGAAGGGCGGGGAGAGAGCCGCGTCGCCCTCCTGGGGAACCAGTTTTGGCTCAGCCACTTCGGGGGGGACCCCTCCGTCCTCGATACTCAGCTGACGCTGGACGGGGAAAGCTACACTGTGGTGGGCATTCTTCCTGCGGGTAGGC
>JBDHGR010000291.1:0-5972 GCA_039589815.1 Gemmatimonadota bacterium
TCCATGACGCCGGACAATCTCCAGGAGAACTTCTTCCCGGCCCAAGCCTTCCCCACCAACCTCACGGAAACCAGCGGAGATCACCACGACCCCTTTCACACCTTTGTGCCCGCACTCATCCACCACCTTTAGAACGAATTCCTTGGGGACCACGACCACCGCCAAATCCACGGGCCCCGGGACGGTAGAGATCGACGGGAAGGCTTGGATGGAGTGGATGGCCCGAGCATTGGGATTGACGGGGTACACGATGCCCTGGTAGCCGTGTCGGACCAGGTTGTCCACGATCTGGTACCCAATGGTGCCCGAATTCCGGCTCGCACCAATGACGGCCACCGACTCGGGATTAAAGAGCGGATCGAGAGAGAGATCCATCCTTGAGACTCCAAGGCAGAGAGGACTCAATCCGCCATGGCAAAGCGGAATGGCGGTCACCTGAGACGGTGGTGATCGCCGTCAGGAAAATCAACCTAACGTACCGCATCTCTGGCCTCTAGGTTCTCGAGGGCCGACTCGTGTGCCTTGAAGTGAGAGGGGGATACGGACAAACTTCACCCCTGGCCATGAAAGGAGGACCGGCAGGCATGCTGGAACGAGACGACGAGACCCAACGCCCCACCCCGGAAGAGGATGGTCCTCCCAGGGCCAAGGGGGAGCGAGAGCCAACCTCCGAAGAAGATCGCCGGCCCACTCCGGTCAGGATGGGCATGGAACCTGAGGAGGACGAAGATAGGGGAGATAAGGACGAGGCCCGGATTCTTCATGATGAGGAGAGCGGGATGGATTGGATAGTGACCGTGGGTGGTCGGTCGGCCAGCGGGATCCTTCCGCTCCGGACAGTTCCCCTTATGGAGTTGAACTTCGCGAAGGCCGAGGCTCCGGACCGTATACTCCGACAGGCGCTCCGTTATGGGGTGGACCTGGCGGATATCACCGACCCCGAGCTCCTCAATTCCCTCCGAGATTCCGGACCCTTCCGCGAATCTATGAAAACGCAGGACAGCCCTGAAAAGAAAGACAGGAAGCGGAAGAACCGGCGTTCCCGCCGGGGCTGAGCCCACGGCCGATCAAGACCCTTTGCCGTGTCGGAAGTACACGGGGGTTGTCCTTTCCAGGTTACACCTTCCAGAATTCCTAACTTGCTTAGATCCGCCCTAACCGATTTTCAAACATAGACTTAAACCGGAAGCCCAGGTCAGGCATGGCCACTGCTAAAGAGAAGAGGTTTGTGCTCTTGTGTTCCAGATCCATTTGTTGGGTTTTGTCCTGGGAGGGGTTGGAGATCATGAGAAAGGGACGGGTGGAAAACGCCGATGTGGATCTCGATTTGGATGAGGGTTCCGCCGGGATCACTGTGACCGATAGCCAAAGCACTCTTTCCGACGGGAAAGACCATCCCCGGATTGCTGCTTTTATTTGGGGCAGAAAGGTTCGACCAACGCCGACCTTACCCTTCGGACGATGGAAGGGCGCGGCGTAGAGCAGAGAGGCTCCAGGGCGCAGGGGCCTGACCCCCCCATGGCACCTGCCCCATCGAAGACGGTGACTCCCTCCAGGAGCCGCCGTCTTCTTTTTTTAACGAACTACCGCTCCAAACATCAATAGGAATGGAAGCCGGAGGTCCCGGCTCCGTTGAACGGATAGATGGGGGGATAGAAAAATGCGCGGGAAGTGGAGATGGGTCGGGAGCGCCCTTTTAGTGGGTCTGAGCGTGGCCGCAGTGCCTCTTCAGGCTCAACGGGGTCAGGGAAGGCGGGGCCCGGACGTGGAGCGCCCAGGGGGGCCGAACATGGGTACTGCCGTGGAACTGGCCCTGGAAAACCAGGTGGCACTGGAGCTCGATCAGAGCCAGGTCGCCCAACTTGAGGAGTTAAAAGCGGTGATGGACGGCGATGTGGCGGATCTTGTGGAGGATATGAAGGATCTGCGGGAGAACATCAGGGGGGGTGAGATAGCCCGTGACGATGGCATGAGGCAAATGGAAGCTCTCCGTGGTGAGTTGATCACGGCTTCTGCACCCCTGAAAGGGAGGGTCCAGGAGATCCTCACCGTAGAACAACACAACAAGCTCCAACCAATGGTTCGCCAGGATCGTCCTGGGGTGGGAAGGGCGGGTGCACTCCGGGGTGGTGGCGCACGGGCCTTCAGGGGTCGTGGCGGTAGGATGGGAGCCCCAGGGCAACGCCATGGAATCCGAGGTGGGGTTGGGATCCGATGGGGTGGTTCGGGGCAGGGAAGTTTCCTGCCACCTCGCGCTCGCGGAGCCAGGCCGGGGGTCGGATCCCGGTCGGCCCGGCCCTACCGCCGTGGCCGCGGCATAGGACTCCCGCTTGACTCCGGAAAGGGTTGGAACCTTCCATAGACTCCATTCCTACTTAGAATAAGTACTGGGCAACTTCGCTTTTGTCGGCCCGGCGCCAAAAAAGTTGGAGAACGGCACCCGCTCCTAACCGGAGCGGGTGCCCTTGCATTACCGCTGTCTCAACAAGAAACCCCTCTTCCGTGTCAGAATAAGTGCATTGAGAGAGAGAACCGACGGGGAGTTGGTGCGGGCGGCCCTGGAGGGCCGAAACCAGGACTTCGGGGTCCTGGTGACCCGTTATATGCGCCCGGGGTACCTTGTAGCCCTCTCGGTGACCGGGAACCCGGAAGATGCGGAGGATGTGGCTCAAGAGGCATTCCTCGTGGCCCTCAAGAGGTTGGAGGACTGCAGGAATCCAGAAAAATTCGGAGGGTGGTTCTTGACCATCGTCCGGAACCGAGCCCGGAACCTCCTCCGAAGGGAGCGCCTCCGAAGGGGAGAGGAGCTCACTCCGGAGATCTCGCCGGGCCCTGGAGGGCCCGCGGAAGACTTCAAGAGGTTGGAGATCAGGGAACGACTGGAGGAAGGGTTGAAGGGATTGTCTGAGGTACGGAGGGAAGTGTTGCTTTTGCATGATCTGGAGGGCTGGAAACACCGTGAGATCGCCGAGAGGCTGGGAATACCAGACGGGACCATTCGTTCCCACCTTCACTTCGCCAGGAAGCACCTTCGAGACACCATGGGGGCTTTCTATGGCAGTGCCCCGGTAGGGGAGGACTCATGAACGATCCGACTGATAGAGTGGACCTGGAGTCTCTGGACCCTGGCTCGACCGACCCGGGATTCTGGATCCGGTTCCATGGCCGGGTAATGACCCAGGCTAGAGATGAGCTGGCTCGCCGGGGTTTGGCGCAGGAGTTCAGCTTCCCGGATGTAGTGTTCCAATGGCGGAAGCCATTGGTGCCCCTGGCGCTTCTGGCCGCGACCCTGGCAGGTATCTTCGCGGTGGGTCAGGGAGAGCCGGGGCCGGCCCTATCCCCGGTCGCTTTGGAGGAAGTCCTTATCCAGGATGTGGCCGGGGAATCGATCCCTACCGTCTTGGGGAGGACCGCCGAGCTCGATGAGACCGCGTTTCTGACTGCCGCTGGAGGGTTTTTGCCATGACCCTGGAGAGAAGCACCAGGGCACGCCTCACCACGGCCCTTGTCCTCTTCTTGGTCCTTGGCTCTGGAGTAGCTCTTGGGGTGGCTTTGGACCGCCAGCTGGAGGCGAGGGGGATCACCGGAGCCGAAGCCAACCGGCCCGGTGGGCGCCCCGGAACGAACGACCGGCGTCGGGGGTTTGACCCTCGCTCATGGGACTCGTCCAGGGGGCCATCTGAAGGCAGAGATTCTACCCGACGCAGGCCCCCCATGATCGTGGACCAGGTGGGCCTTTCCGAGGTTCAAAAGGAACAGGTGGATTCTATCGTAGGCTTCTACAGGGGGCAGATGCGAGCCCTCCACGAGGAGTTCGATGAAGCCTATATGACGCGCTATCGAGAGCTCAATCAACAGGCGAGGGATGAGGTCAGAGCCGTCCTGACCGAAGAGCAGCGGATGGCCTATGATTCCCTCCAGGCCGAATGGGCTCTACGCCGCCAGGAACGGCGGGACTCAGCGTCGGAATCGGGCGGAGATCGGAATCAACCTTAACGATGGACCCGCAATCGGGGATCATCACAGGGAGAACGTTTTGAGCAACACCATCATCAAAACCCAGGGCCTGAGGAAGGACTACGTCCTGGGTGCCGAGACCGTTCGGGCCGTCCGGGGGGTCGACATAGAGATTTCCACCGGAGAGTTCGTGGCCGTCATGGGCCCATCTGGGAGCGGTAAATCCACTTTTATGAACCTTATCGGTTGTCTTGATACCCCTACGGAGGGGGAATACTGGCTAAGTGGTACCCGGGTAAAAGACCTGTCGGATGACGAGCTTGCCCGGGTTCGGAACCGAGAGATCGGGTTCGTCTTTCAGACCTTCAACCTCCTCCCCAGGGCCACGGCTCTCCACAATGTGGAGCTTCCCCTCATTTATGCCGGGATACGAGGTAAGGAGAGGCGGGAGCTGGCCAGGGAAAAGCTGCACCTGGTGGGGTTGGGGGATCGGATGGATCACAAACCGCCGGAACTTTCAGGAGGCCAGCGGCAACGGGTCGCCATTGCCCGAGCCCTCATCAACAACCCGGCCCTCCTCCTGGCAGACGAGCCCACCGGGAATCTGGACTCGGTTACGGGTGAAGAAATCATGGACGTTCTGGCGGATCTCAACGAAGAGGGCCAGACCATTGTCCTCGTTACGCACGAGACCAACATCGCCGCCTATGCGAAACGGGAAGTCCATCTCCTGGATGGGCTGATCGAGAAGGACTACATCAATCATCACGCAGGAGCCGAAGCATGAAGGCGTATTCTCTGGGCCGGTCCAACCCCCAAGGGGATGGGAGTAGTAGACGGATGAACAGTCGGGGAGCCCATGGGCTACTTTTGACTGGGCTCTTGGGCCTTTTGACCGTTGCCATGACGGGGTGTGGCCGGGGTGAAGCCGCTGAGGCACCGGCGCTTCAGGCTCAACCGGTCCTTCTCCAGGACATGCGGATCACCACCGAGGCCACCGGGAACGTTGAGCCCGTCCGGAAAGTGGAGGTGAAATCGAAAGCGTCCGGAGAGGTGCTCCGGCTTCACGTGGACGTAGGGGACGAAGTCCAACCCGGTGACCTCCTGGCGGAGATCGATCCTCGGGACGTGGCAAACGCCTTTGAGCAGGCGGTAGCGGACCTGAACGTGGCGAAGGTCCGGGCAGAAATCTCGGAAGCTCAGCTGGAACGGTCCCAGGCATTGTACGAGGCTGGCGTGATAACCGAGCAGGAATTCGAGGGCCAGAGGTCGGATTATGCCAACACCCAGGCCTCCTTGGTAAAAGCCGAGACGAACAAGGAGCTTAGGGAGTTGCAGAGGTACGACGTGACCATCCGGGCGCCTAGCGCCGGTACCATCCTGACCCGGAGCGTGGAGGAGGGCACGGTCATCCAGTCAGCTTCGTCGAACGTCTCAGGGGGCACGGCGCTTTTTGTCATGGCCAACCTCGACGAGGTCCAGATCCGGGTCCTGGTCGATGAGACGGACATGGGTTCGATCCAACCCGGCCAGGAAACCTCTGTTCAGGTAGAAGCTTATCCCGGGCGGGTATTCCCGGGTGTGGTGGAGAAGATGGAACCCCAGGCGGTGAACCAGCAGAACGTTACCATGTTCCCGGTCATCGTCCGGTTGGACAACACCTCGGGCCTACTGATGCCGGGCATGAACGCCGAGGTGGAGACCCTTTTGGTGGAGCGGCCGAACGTGCTTGTCGTACCGAACAACGCCGTGGTCCAACCTCAGGAAGTCTCTCCGGCCGCTTCGGTTCTTGGCCTGGACCCTGAGATCGAGCTTGACATGACTGTGTATTCCCAGCTGGCTCAAGACGCCGGACTGGGGCGAGTCCAGGGCATGAGGGGCGGGCGTGGGGGAAGAGGGAGGATCCCACCTGACGCCGCTGGTTCGGATGCTCAGACGGGAGCCCGGGAGGGTGGTGAGGCTGGATCCGGGGAGGCCTCGGACCCACGAGCGAGGATGCGGGAACTAAGGTCCAA
>JBDHGR010000292.1:0-6670 GCA_039589815.1 Gemmatimonadota bacterium
GTTTCAGTGGAGTTTCGGTAGCTGGGCGGCCGGGAAACCAAGGACTTTGGTCTCTGGAGATGTTGACGGCCGACCTCCCCTTGTTGATCGGGCGCACCACTCCCGATTGCGCAAACCCCTGGGTCCCCACTAGGCTTCCCAGTAGTCAGGGCCGGACCCGGGTTTTGTCGATCTCCCGCCGTCGCGGTGACCTGTCGAACCGGAAAAGAAACAACCGATCGACCCAAACTCGATCCCATGGAATATCTGGCCCTGGTTGGCGGTGATCTAAGGGAGTTCCTCTCCGGATTCCTCGGTGACACGGCTCCCTTCTTCTGGTCTGTGGTGGCCCCGGTATTCCTGGCAATTTTCTGGTTGGGCGGAATCTATGCTCTTTGGGAGACCTGGTTTCGCAAACCTGGCGAGGGAAACTCTTCGGGAGGGCCCGTTTTCAAGCTCTTCGCCACCGTATTCCTGCTTGCTCTGATCGTGTGTTCCGGGGCAGCACTGGAATATCTACTCCTTGGCAACGGGCACCTTCACTCTCGGGTTTTGGCAGGGATCCTGGATATAGTGCGGCCCCGCTGAAACTCCGCCCTGCCCTTTTCTTCCTTGCGTCCGCCTCGAACCCAGGACAAGTATTCATAAGTGACATATGCGCCTCCGAGGCGAGCCCACCGTAGGTATGAGACCCAGGAACACCAACCATGAACCGCCGCCCCGCCCTGCCCTTCATTCTGGTTTTGTCCCTTCTCAGTGGGTGTGACAGTGGAGGAACCGGGCCCGACAAGAAGCTGGTTGCTTCAGTTTCCGTATCCCCTCCCTCCTCACTTTCTCACGACGGCCATCTCCTGGAGCACATCGGACGGGGCCATTGCCACTTGCTCGGATGCCGGTCTCGTCACTGGAATATCCGAAGGAACGGTCACCATTACAGCCACTGCAGAAGGCGTGGCCGGTACCGCCTCTGCCCTGGTTGTGGACCTGACAGAGCCAAGTCCGCCTTCGAACGTCGTGGCGACTCCCCTTTCCGACACCGAAGTGGATGTCACCTGGTCCGACAATTCCAGCAACGAAGACGAGTTCCGAGTGGATCGCGAGGCGGTGCCCGTGGGCGGTCCCGCCGAGGGCCCGGGGGCGTCCCGGGTTTTCGAGGAGGTTGGCATCGTTGGTCCGAACGTCACGACCTTCAGGGACACCGGCTTAATCCCAGGGACGACCTTTCGCTACCGGATCCGGGCCTGTAATGAGAATGGCTGCTCCGATCCGGGAGCCAACGAAGGGCAGGTCACCACCTTCGCAGAGCTGGGAATCGAAACGAGCTCCTTGCCGGAGGGGTCCATTGGACAACTTTATGATCAAACCCTGGTTGCCACCGGGACCGATGGAACCGAAGCCTGGAGTATAACGGCAGGGAATCTCCCGGATGGGATTTCCCTCAGTGCTGCGGGAGTCCTGGACGGGACTCCCACTTTGGCCGGAACGTACGACTTCACGGTCCAAGTTGTCTGGGGCGGGCAGACTGCCACCCAGGAGTTGTCCCTGACGATCCAGGCTGTCCTCACCATCATCACGACATCCCTTCCAAATGGTGTCAACGGCACGGCCTACGAGGCTTCCCTGCAGGTTTCAGGAGGGGATGGAACCTATGTCTGGGGTGTGATCGTGGGGGCCTTGCCGGATGGCTTGGTGTTGGATCCGGCCGGCACCATCACGGGGACTCCAACCTCGCCGGGAGACTTCCCCTTTACCCTTCAGGTGACCAGCGCCGGGGAGACTCTGGTTACAGGCCTCTCGATCCGCGTATACAACCCGCTCACCATCACCACCGGGCCGCTTCTGGATGGAAGAGTCGGAGACGCCTATTCCCAAACCCTCACCGCCAGCGGGGGCAGCGGTCTCAACAGCTGGTCGGTTTCGGCCGGCGGGCTCCCCGACGGGTTCAACCTCGATCCAGCCTCCGGGACGATTCAGGGTACTTCAACCGCCGAAGGCACCTTCAATTTCACCATCCAGGTTACCAGCGCCGGGTTGACCGATTCAAAAGACTTTTCCATCACCATCAAACCTGCCCTATCTGTCACCACGAGCTCCCTTCCGAATGCCAGGGTTGGGATCATCTACAACTTCTTCCTGGCTGCCGACGGTGGGGACGGGGTTTTCACCTGGGCACTGGTCGGCGGCACCCTCCCGGGTGGCCTCAACCTTCATTCGGCCTCCGGCGTGATCACCGGCACACCCATCACGGCCGGAATCTTCCCTTTAACCGTTCAGGTCTCCAGCGCGGGCCTCACAGCCGCAGCAAACTTGACACTGGGCGTGTATGAGTTCTTGACGGTGACCACCACTTCCCTGCCCGGGGGACAGTTCGGGCAGGCTTACTCTGCCACCCTCACAGCCACTGGAGGAGACGGTTCCTACACCTGGGATCGATCAGGGGGGACCTTGCCCCTGGGTCTTTCCCTTGGAGCTGACGGAGTCATCTCAGGGACCCCAACCTGGAGGGGGACCTTCAACCTCCAGGTCCGGGTCCAGAGCGGCGACGGTCAGACAACGTTCAAGTCGCTCTCCATCACGATCATCTGAGGCCGGACCAGGGGGGGAGTCGGAACCGCCGGATCGGATCTCGCCTAAGGGCCGCCTGGAGTTGAGAGTGAAGTGGCAGGAAGGATCCTTTCCTGCAGGGCCCGCCAGGTCGAAGACCGGGCTCCGCCGTGGATGTTCCAGCCGTTGAAGACAGCGACAATGTCGTAGGCAGGGGCCACCAGCAGGAACTGCCCACCATACCCGTTTCCTGCAAAAACCTGGGCCTCTTCCCCGTTGTGATCCGGCACCCACCATTGATATCCGTAACCCGCGTCAGCCCGGCCATTCTCGGGTACGATGTCCTTCACTACAGGGGAGGTGGACACCGCCACCCAGGCTTCCGACACAACCCGCATCTCCCTCCACATCCCCCTCCGAAGGAGCAGGTAGCCGATCCGGGCCAGATCGTGGGCAGAGAGGTACAGGCCTCCCTCCGTGTCCACTTCCCCAGACGGTGTGATTTTCCAATGGTAATCCCGGATTCCTAGGGGGCCGAAAAGATATTCCGCGGTCCAATCGTCCACCCTCTGTCCCGTGGCGACCTCTACGATCTTCCCGAGGAGAACGCTGGCACCCGAGTTGTACTCCCACACCGAGCCGGGATCGGCGTCCATCGGATGTCCCAGGACGAACGGAACCCACTCCTGACTGGCCTCCATGAGAATGCAACTGTTGGACTGATCGGTATAGGGCGTGTCCTCTCTCCACTCGATTCCACTTCGCATCGTGAGAAGATCTTCGAGGGACATGGCACCCTTTCGAGGATCCGACAGGTCCGGTTCATAGGACTGGAAGAAGGACATCGCAGGTGAAGTCACGCCTGAAATCAACCCCTTGTCCACTGCAATCCCCAGGGCAACAGAAGTGACACTCTTGGTGACTGATTGGAGCGTGTGGAGATCGGTTCCCTGGTAGTATGGGTGCCAGTCGGGATGGTCGTAGTTGTATTGGTGGTTGGTGGTGTCGTATGCCGTCGCAATGGACTCGTAATCCTGCTCGAAGTGGTAATCGGCCACCATGCGTCCATTGCGAATGAGCGTAAAATGGTCGATGAGTCCGTAGTTTCCCGCCCTGATATCGGCTACCAGTCCTTCGATGGCGGCCGGGTCTATGCCCTCCTCACCCGGTGCGGATCGGGCCCACTCTGCATCGGGCCACACCTGGGCTTCCACCGGTGGAGTGCCCGGGCCACATCCCAGTTGGGTAGAGATTCCAAAGGTTACGAAAAGGGCAAGAAACCAGCGGGGAAATCGACTCATCTCTCAGTGCCCTTCCTTTTTACGGTCGGCTGGAGGCGTGAAGTTGAGGGCAACGTTGACTTGTCCATATCTAGCCAAGCCGTGTACCGCGGGCAACGATGCCTTGACCGGAAGGGCGCAGCATTTGCACAGGTCTTCTGAGATGTTTATCCTGAGACGATCCTAACAGGAACCGCTGAGGAGAGGTACGGTTAAGACAACCGGAGCCAAAGGAGACCACCATGGAAACACCCCAATTGGGGCCCCTGGAAACCGGTAGAATATCCGCTGGACCTTTCCAACTGCCGTACCGTGTCGAAGGCCACGGGCACCCCGCTATTGTCGTCGGCACTCATCTTTACTACCCGAGAGCCTTCTCTCAAAACCTGCGGGACCACCTCGAGTTCGTCTTCATGGACCACCGGGGTTTTGCGCCTTCACCGGGACCCGTGGACCGGTCGGAGTTCGAGCTGGAAAAGGTGATTGATGATATCGAGGCTCTACGCCGGCACCTGGACCTGGGCCGAGTCGCTGTGATCGGGCATTCGGGCCATGGCTTCATGGCCTTGGAATACGCAAAGAAGTATCCGCAGAACACGTCCCACGTCGTGATGATCGGAATCGCTCCGGATTTCAGTGAAGCCAGCACCGCCCGGGCCGGCGAAGCTTTCGAGGAGTTGGCCGATTCCGACCGCCGGGAAGCTGAGCGGGAGAATCGGGAGCGAGTAACGGATGATGACATCGCTGCTCTTCCCCCTGATGAGGCTTTTGTTCAAGACTATATCCGGAACGCGGCGAGAGTTTGGTACGACCCGCGGTTCGACTGTTCGCCCCTGTGGGAGGGCATCACCATCAACATGGATATGATCGGATACGTCTGGGGTGAGATCTTTACAGAGATAGATGTCACCAAAGGCCTAAAGGACCTCAAGTGCCCGGTCTTCCTCGCCCTGGGGCGCTACGACTTCATCGTCGCTCCCCCCTCCAGTTGGGATCCGGTGATTCCCGAGTTCAACGACATCACCGTGCGCGTATTCGAACGGAGCGGCCATACCCCTCAGCTGGAGGAGCCGGACCTTTTCGATCGGGAGCTACTGACCTGGATGAAGAGACAAGCCGGGTGAGGCATTCCACACCTCACGGAGGTACTTCTACCCTCGCTGGGCCTCCTGGCTGTGGAAGCTCACCCGGGTCTACCCACGCTTTCTGAAGAGAACTCCGCGGTCCGGAATGGCCAATTCGGAGCCACAGACCTCTCCCCATACCTTCAGCTCCAGAGATGGATCCTGAAACCGGAGGGTTATTTCGGTGCAGTCCCCATTCCAACCTGCCAGGCGGAAGGTTCCGGGTGTGGTGTCTGTGACGGACTCGGGCCGACCTATCACCGCTGCACGCTGGGTGTAGGCAAGGAAAGATCCATCCAACGCCAGGTTGATCTTTCCGCTTCGAACCCCATCAAACGGCAGGGGCTTTCCACGATAGGATACCAACTCGTAAACGCCCTCCAGGCGCACGAACCGAGAGGTGCATGCTGACACTACCAGGATCATGGCGGCGGTGAGGAGAATGACTTTCATAAGGTCTCCTGGTTAGGCGCATATTGCTATCTAACCCAACCGATGGCTCTTAGCCACCAATCCGTTGTCGAGGATTTCAAAAGGTTTGCGTTGCCGACCTCCCAACCCTTAATCTTCGGGAGATTCACTACAGATCCTGGCTCGCGGAGAGGCGGTCTTTTCTACCTGGAAGGTCGCCAGCCGACGTGCATATCCCAGCCTCCGAGGCGATGTGGGGAATCAAGCGCGCCAGCCAAAGTCCAGGCTCTGATTGCTCAGGTAGCCGGTGAGAGGAGGACCGCATGCGTTTCACCGTCTTCGCCGTTTCGGCATTCCTGGGGGTCGTACCGGCGTCCCTCTCGTCCCAGTTGACCGAGGAGACTCTGCGGGGTCGGATCCAGGAGGCCGCTTTGGATGCCCACGCAGAGCACCTGGTCCAAGCGGCTGATGCTGCCCGAATGCTGAGGGATTATGACCAAGCGGCCTCCTTCCTGGAACAAGCCGAAGAGGCCATCGCCGGAACCCAGTTCGACGCCCTCTGGAGCAGAATCTCGCTGGAACTAGCGTCGGGAGGTGGGGTGAACGGCGCCCAGAGGGCGCTACGGGAGGTACGCCGGGCGCGGGAGGTCCAGCCCCTGGAAATCGCCTACTGGGTAAACAACTTCCCGATCCTTCTGGTGGGAGGCGAGTTCGACGAGATGATCGAGAGGTTCTCGGCCGAGGCCGAAGATCCCAACTACCAGTGCGCATGCTACGACCGAAAGGCCTGGATGCACCGAGTAGCCGGGCGCCCGGGGATCGCCGAGATCTATTGGGATTCCCTGGTGGTGGCGCAGGAAACCAACCCCACTCAAACCGATGATCCCGATACGTTCGCGGAGGCCCAGGGCCAGCTGGCTCGGAATTATGCCCGCGCAGGCCGGGAGCAGCAGGCTCGTCTGACGCTGGAAGGAGCCATGGCCTTGCCGGTCAGCGACGAGGCCCTTCCTACCGTTCGGCGCCGCTGGGCGCAAGCATACGCCGAGTTAGGAGATGTGGAAGAGGCCGTCGAACACCTGGAATACCTGTTGTCTGTACCCAGCCTCATCACGGTCAACACGCTGGAGACACGATTGACCTGGGAGCCGATCCGGGACCACCCGGCTTTCAGACAGCTGTTGGACCGTCACCGGTGAGGCTGGCTGCTGAAACCCGCTGAGCGCCCCCTCCACAAGCGCGGAGAGAGGAGGCCCTCGTCACGCGACGGGGGCCTTCCGGCTTCGCCGGGTCCGCTATCCCCGGGAGCGCCTCTGTCACCGTGCGCTTGTTGCC
>JBDHGR010000293.1:0-5946 GCA_039589815.1 Gemmatimonadota bacterium
GATAGAGACGTATGTTGCATGCGATGCTGGAAGCGACCATCCAGAGCACGGTCTGGGATGGATCGAGATCATGCCTCTCGACATACTCTATGTAATCCTGGGCGATGATGGTGAGGGGTGTGCACTGGCCGGAGTTGTGCCTCAGGCTTCGCCGAATCGAACCCTCAGAAGGCTCGAGGAGGCGTGCATCCCTTCCCGTCTTCCTCACGCTGGCCACCACGAGGCGAAGGCTCAATGGGTCCCAGTTCGGGAAAAGGATGGTCTTGTTGGAGAGATCGACCTTCCCTCTTGATCTCCATGGGCCTTCGGAGAGGTCTTCGGGAGTGTTTCTCCCAGTGGTGTTTCTCTCCGCTACGAAGTGGTTTCGGAAAGCCCTTACCGCAGCCTCGATTCTGGTTTCGTATCCGAGGCGGGAATCGTGTTCGTCCAGTTCCAGAACGAGATAGGGTTTCCGGTGGGATTCCAGGATTTGCCTTACATAATCCGTGATGAACGAGTCGGGCGAACACTTGAAAGACGTGACCAGAACCGGATACGCCCCGGGGGTTTGGGCCGTGACCTCTGCCGCCTCCAGGATCTTCGCGGCATAATGCCAGTGGATGTCTTTCAGAAGCGGCCCGATCCCAGCCACGTCTTCGGCAGCGTAGGATAGCATATCCTGGTAAAAGACCGGGACACCCCTCGACGCAAAGGTCTCGGGGATCCCCTTGTTCATCCATTCGGAGAGGACCGTGTAGGGCCTTCCCAGCAGGACGACGTGGAAACCGTCTCCGTGAGAGGATTCTTTCGAATAAACCCCTCGCAGCTTCTCGAGCCCCTTTTCCCTAATTCGCATGGCTTCATCGAAAGCCGATGACACCTCAAAGGGCGAGATCCCCTGGGGCATCAAGGCACGCAGCATGCGGTACAGTTCCGTCTTCGTGAAGAGGTTCCCATAGAGGGAAAAGACCAGGGGAGTGAGCATCCTCTTGTCGGATTCCAACCCATCGGAGCCTCCGCCCACGCTTGGTGCAAACTGAGTGTAGTAGCAGAGCTGGCGCCGCAAGTCCTTCTCTTCGGACTTCTTCTCCAGATAAAAGGGAAGAAACACACGGTCGCATCGGTCCTGGAGGTACCTTATATGGGCATGCAGAGCGGTCATGGGCGCGCATAGCTCCGCCCCGGCCAGGAGCCTCCCATCCTTCACCGCATCCTGGTACCGTTCGCTGGTTACCGTCTGGATCCCCAGGCAACCGAAGAAGGTTTTCCAAAGGGGAAGATCTTCAAAGAGATGAAGGGAAGCCGGGATTCCGATCGTGAGGTCCGTGCGGGAGGGTCCTCGGCGGGCAGGTGGGAACGCCCTTCGGCGAGCCTTGAAGAGATCGAACCCGGATGTGTTGTTCCGCACGTGTCTCTTGGTCTCGTAATCCCTCCCGCAGAGGAATCCATATGCCACCGTCTCCCCTTCAACGTCGGCAACGCTCAGCTTGCAGTGGTTTGTGCACAGGTCGCAGGTCTCAGAGCGAATGGGGATGCTCTTTCGATGGAGGTCCAGACCACGAAAACCCGACGTCCGGATGCCCTCGTCCCGGAGCGTGAGGGCGACCCCTAATGCTCCGGTGAGGTGGCAGTAGCGCGAAACGAAGATCGGTTTCCCGATCCTCTGCTCGAATGCAGCCACCAAAGCTTTGTTTCGGGCCGTGGCCCCTTGGAAGACTACCGTCTCCCCGATGCCTGCTTCCACTGCGACCTTGTTCAGGTAGTTTTCCCGAACCGAGTGGAGCACTGCGGCCAGAACCTCTCCGGTGCTGTACCCTTCGCCAAGGCAGTGATTCAGATCCCGCTCCATGAAAACGGTGCACCGCTCGCTGGCGATGGGCGACGAGGCCCCGTGGGTTCTTGCGGAGAACTCCGCCAGGGGAACGTCCAGGCGGTGGGCCTGTTCCTCGACGAAGCTCCCGGTTCCTGCGGCGCAGACGTTGTTCATCACGGAGAGTGTCACCCGCCCATCCCGGAGGGTTGTGAACTTGGAGTCCTGCCCTCCAATCTCGATGATGGTGTCCACCCGCGGGTGAAGCTCCACGGCCGCTCGAGCGTGGGCGGTGATTTCGTCGAGAATGAGATCGGCCCCTAGAATCCTACCGATGAGTTTCCGGCCGGCTCCGGTCGTTCCGGCCCCCAGAACCTCGAGTCCCAGGCCCGTCCTCCCCGCCCAGTCGGAAATGGCTTCCAGGATCAGTTGGGTAGCTTGAAGCGGCTTGCCCGCCGTGGCAGTGTAGAAGCCTGCCAAGACATTGCCATTCAGGTCGGTCGCCACCGCCTTGGTGCTGGTTGAGCCGACATCGATCCCCAGGTAGACCTGGTGTCCCTGGTTTGGCCCGGGCTCCTGGTACAGATCGACTTCCATGGGATGGGAGTGATCCACCAAACGCCCGGAAAAGAGGTAGCTCTCCCTGCTCTTGAAGTCCGGGTACTCTGAAAGTACGAGCTCCAGGGGAGGGTATTCGTAGGCTCTCTCTCTGGACGACGAATCAAGCAACTCACAAACCACAGATGAACTTGGTAGGACGTGTTCACGCCCTTCCAGGAGCTTGAGAGCGGCTCCCGCCGCCCCGTGAGCAAGCTCCCCCTCCACAACCATCTCCACGGGAAGAAGCTCGCGAAGGTGTCGGACCACAGCTTCGTTTCTTACCACTCCTCCAACCATCAACACCGGCCCATAGATGGTCTCTCCCGTAAACAAGGTGTCGACGATGTTCTTCGCCACACCCCGGCATAGCCCGTCGCATATCGCCTCCAGGCTGTGCCCTTCCTGTTGAGCGTGGACCAGGTCGGTCTTCGCAAACACGGCGCAACGAGATGCGATCTTCGCAGGGGGGCCCTGGTTGGCGAGGGCGAGGTTGGCCAGGTCCTGGATACTCTCCAGGTTGAGGCGAGAGGCCTGCTGGTCCAGAAAACTTCCGGTTCCGGCAGCGCAGAGGGGGTTAGCCTTATAACTGAGGTACGTCCCCTCCTCATCGAACCGGACCAAGCCGAAGCGCTCACCCCCGATCACGAGAACCGAGCGGGCCTCTGGATGGAGGCACCGGGCTGCGGTAATGAGGCAGATTTGGTTATCGAAGCGGAGGTCGGACCGAATGAAGGACGGAGTGGAGGTAGTGGCTGCGACCGCCACCACCTTCGAGAGATCCACACCACCAAGGACTGTGCCCAGGCAGGTATCCACCTGACCGTGGTGGAATTCGTAGACGGTCCGAAGGATGATTCCGTCCCGGTCCATCTCTACGGCGGAGAGAGAGACTGCCCCGACGTCCAGGCCCAACACACGGGTGTCCGAGGTTCTGGTTCGCATCACGAGGTTTCGAAGGATGTCGGCTCCACAAATGTAATGTGCAACCTTCGGGGCATCTCCACACCCAGTTTGTGTCTCGAGTCCCCGGAGCTACATTGGCAACTGGACGAGTTGGGAAGCTCAGGAGGAGTCACGAATCATGATCCGAACCTTGCCGCACCAGAGTCTCCTTGGTCCTCTTTGCCTTTCCGTGGCCGCAGGCCTGTTCGTTTCTGCTGCGTGCGAACCGGACCTCCCCCAGATGGACCCGGAGATTCACAGGTCTGAGATCCAGTCCTGGCACGCCAGGCGGCTGGATGGGCTCAGGGAACCGGACGGCTGGCTTTCCGTGATAGGCCTGGATTGGCTGGAGCCCGGGGAAAACACCTTTGGTTCCGACTCAACGAATGCCGTTGTCTTCCCAGCCCTGGATGGGGTTCCGCTGCGAGCGGGATCCTTCTTCCTGGAAGGTGAAGTGGTCAGGATGGAGGTGGAGGAAGAGGTGGAAATCACCCACGATGGCCAGCCGGTTACGAGCCTGATCCTGACCTCCGACGTCAGCCGGCGTCCGGTTTCGGCCCATCTGGCATCCCTGCGCTGGCAGGTCATCCAACGCCAGGATCTCATCGGGATTCGGCTTCGGGACACCGCAAATGCGGCACTGGAGGAATTTGAGGGAATCGCAACCTTTCCAGTGAGTCTGGACTGGAGGGTGCCGGCCCGGTTCGACCGCTATGACCCGCCAAGAACGATCGAGGTTCCGAACGTCTTGGGAATGATCAACGAACAGCCGTCGCCGGGGGCCGTGGTCTTTCGGATAGGCGGGGAGAGCCTACGCCTCGACGTGACAGGTAACCCTGAAGGGAGGTCCTTCTCGGTAGTTTTCGGAGACGAGACCAACGGTCTCGAGACCTACGGAGGCGGACGGTTCCTCACCGTCGATGCCCCCGACGAGTCGGGGCGCCTCTTCGTCGATTTCAACAAGGCGTACAATCCACCTTGTGTGTTCACCGCATTCGCAACCTGTCCGCTACCCCCACCCCAAAACAAGCTACCCGTTCGAATCGAAGCCGGAGAGAAGAGCGGTCACTGACCCTGCGGTGACCCCCCTTCGAGAACCGACCGAATGAGCTCAATGCCCTGGGGGTCATCCCAGGATCGGGGGCCCGTAATCCTCTCCACGATGATTCCCTGCCGATCCAGGACGAAAGACTCGGGCACACCTGTCGACTGATAGGCAGTCGTGATCTCCCCGGAGGGGTCGTGGAGAATGGTGAAGGTGAGGCCCAGGGAATCGGCAAAAGACCGGAGCTTCCCATCCAATGGGTTTGTTGGATCATCTTCCGACGGCGCCCGATCGATACTCACTGCCAGGACCTGGAAGTCTTCGTCCTGGATCTCCTCATAGAGCCGCTGCATGGAGGGCATCTCCGCCTTGCAGGGCGTACACCAGGTTGCCCAAATATTGAGGAGAACCACTTTTCCGCGGTAGTCGGCGAGGGATCGGGGGGTCCCCTGGAGGTCGTAGGTGGAGATGTCAGGGGCCACCCCTCCCACAACCACAGGGACGACACGGTCCCGATTCATCCACGCGAGCAGTACCACCAATCCAACTCCGATGGTCGCCCCGGCGACGGGTCCCCACTTCCCCTTGTTCTTCATGTTCTACGTACCCCCGAATGTTCTCACATCCTACCCGACCCGATCAGCCTATTCACCTCCGCCGTGATTTCGTCCAGCTCTGCCCTCAGCACCTGATACCTCTCGAGGGCATCCCGGCCGACTTTCTGGTCCACTCGACTCGTCATGCCTGCCAGGTAGCTGATGTGGGTTTGTAGTCCAGGAGCGCTATACCGGATCGGCCCGGTGATGAGCCTCCCGGCCACTTCGTCCAGGCTCTCTGCGACCTGGGCATCCCTTCCCGTCGCGTCCTGGAGCCGCTCTTGGGCATCCTCGACCCGGGATACCAAGGCGTTCACCTCCTCCACCATGGTCCGCATCGTCAGGTTGTGGCGGAACTGCTCCTGGAGGTCTTCCGCCGTCAGGCCTTCCTCAGCCAACCGAGGGTCGATGAGAACCGCCAGGGGTTGGGTCAGTGTGGTGCCTCCCACCGTCAACCTGACCTCGTACTCCCCCGGGGGGGCTCCTAGGCCCGACTCATGCTGGACATTCCACACCCACCGGTTGTGCCCCTCATTCCGGGTCACCGGCGCGGCTCTGGAAAAACCTCCCCGGCCTCCTCGGCCGGCCATCATCATGGCCCGAGGAGTATCCCTTCGGGCACCCGCTCCAGCGGCCGCACCACTGCCGCTGCTGAAGGAGTTCACCACCTCGCCATGGCCATCCAGGATGCGGATGGTGACCGGCCCGGCTGGAACCGAAGCCAGATAATACTCGACGGTCGGCCCCACAAATGCGGCGCCGTCACGGGTCCGGTACCCATCCCGCGGCGCGTAGAGGTGAATGTCTTTGGCAGCGACCTGGGGGTTCAGCTGGTGGAGCGATGACACGTTGTCCATGATCCAGAACGCCCTGCCCTGGGTCGCCACGATCAGGTCTTTCCGAAAAACCTTTATGTCGGCCACCGGCACGTTCGGCAGATTCTGCTGGAAGGATTGCCAGTGGGCCCCGTTGTC
>JBDHGR010000294.1:0-6277 GCA_039589815.1 Gemmatimonadota bacterium
GGGTCGCCACGCACTACAGAGCCGGTACGAGAAGCTTGGGTACGACCTGGAAGAGGACGCCTTGAATCGGGCTTACCGCCTCTTCTCCATCCTGGCAGATCAGAAGCAGGAAATCCTGGACGAGGACCTGGTGGCTATCCTCCACTACGGGGCCATGGAGGACGTTCCCGTGTTCCTTCGCCTCTCGAACCTGACCGTACAATGCGGCGCCAACAGATCCACCGCCGACGTCGAGATCCAGACCCAGGACGGCAGCAAGAAAACCGGGAGTGGGGAAGGGGACGGCCCCATCGCTGCGGCCTTCTCCGCCGTGGATTCGGTCACGGGGCTCGCCGCCGTGGTGGAAGACCTGACCATTCGGGCCACGACCCCCGGGCGGGATGCCGTGGGAGAGGTGAGCCTGGTGGCCCGGATCGATGGGAAGACCTTCTCTGGGCGAGGTGCCTCTCCCGACGTCGTGAACGCCGCCACCCGGGCCTACCTCCACATCCTCAGACAACTGGCACCGGTGAAAACGACCCCTACAGGTGAGGTGGTGAGATGCGACTTCTGAATGGTTCCGAGATCCTTTGCCAAGCCCTGATGGAGGAGGGGGTGGAGGTCCTGTTCGGCTATCCGGGCGGGGCCATCCTCCCGTTCTACGACGCGCTCTACAGGGCTCCGTCAATCCGGCACGTGCTCATGCGGCACGAGCAGGCTGCCGCCCACGCCGCGGACGGCTTCGCCCGAGCCACCGGGAAGGTCGGCGTGGTGGTGGCCACATCCGGTCCGGGTGCCACCAACCTCGTGACGGGCCTCGCTACGGCGCTCTCCGACAGCGTCCCGATAGTGGCCATCACGGGGCAGGTTCCCCTGCCCGCGATGGGATCCGAGGCGTTTCAGGAAGCGGATATCCTCGGGACCACGATTCCAGTGACCAAACACGGCTTCCTGGTAGAGGATCCTGACGACCTCCCAGCCATCGTATCCTCCGCCTTCCGCCTGGCCACCGAGGGACGACCGGGCCCCGTCCTCATCGACCTTCCCAAGGACGTCCAGAGCGGGGAAAGCGGGATGTTCCCCCTGGGCACGCGCAGGGGCCGAAGGAGCTTCCCCCTTCCCCCGGAAGGCGGGGGCTGGAGCGAGGCTGGTTTGGATCAGGCCGGGGCTCTCATGAACCAGGCAGAACGCCCCGTTGTCATGGCAGGACGAGGGGTGGTCCTCTCCTCCACCGAATCCATGGTTCTGGAGTTGGCCGTGAGGGCGAACCTCCCGGTGGTCACCACGCTCCTGGGGCTGGACGCCTTTCCACCTACCCACACCCTGTCCTTGGGAATGCCGGGCATGCACGGGACGGAGCGGGCGAACCGTGCCATCCAATCCGCCGACGTGATCCTCGGGTTGGGACTCCGGTTCGATGATCGGGTCACGGGCCCCGTGTCCACCTTCGCGCCCCATGCGGAAATCATCCATCTGGATATTGATCCGGTTTCCTTGGGAAGGACGGTCCGGCCGAGGATCCCCGTGGTGGGGGATTTGAGGGAAACCCTCCCCCCCCTGGCCGCGAGGGTCATCTCCAGAGACCGGGAGGAGTGGTGGAACCGTCTTCGGTCCTGGTCCAGGGAAGCCGAGCCCGGATCCGGAGAATCCCCCGCTTTCGGTCCGCTCTCTGGGAGAGAGGCCACTCGGGCCCTCGCCGCCCGGATCAGGGATTCGGGCGCCCTGGTCACCACCGACGTGGGCCAGCACCAGATGTGGTTGGCTCAAGAGTTCAGAAGTAGCGTGCCCGGGACTCACCTCACGTCCGGGGGGCTGGGAACCATGGGCTATGCACTGCCGGCGGCCATCGGCGCGCAAGTGGGATGCCCGGACCAGCCTGTATGGGTGGTGGCGGGGGACGGTGGCTTCCAGATGAACCTCCAGGAGCTGGCCACGGTGGTTCAGGAGGGGCTTCCCCTGAAGATCGCCGTGGTTAACAACGGATTCCTGGGGATGGTCCGCCAATGGCAGGATCTTTTCTACGAGGGACGCCTGTCGGAAAGCCAACTTCTGGGTCCCGACCTGGTGTCCCTGGCCGGAGCGTACGGGATCCCCGCATGGAAGGTCTCGAAAGCCCATGAGTTGGAGTCGGTTCTGGACGATGCGGAAGCTACACCCGGGCCCTGCCTCATGGACCTCCGCATCGCCTCAGAGGAGATGGTCTTCCCCATGGTGCCCCCTGGTTCAGGGCTCAGCGAGTTGGTCCAGACTCATGCTCTGGACCTGACACCATGACGGAGAACGCATTCCTGGTCCGAGTCCAGGACCACGCGGGGGCACTGGAACGGATCCTGAGCACTCTTCGAAGAAAGTACCTGGGAGTCGAGAAGATCTCCCTCTTTCCGGGGCCTCGGGGAGTCTATGAAGTCCTCCTCAGAACTTCTCCCTCAGGGGCGTCACCAGACCGGCTCAAGGCCGAGTTGGAAAACCTGGTGGACGTCCGGGAAGTGCGAGGTCTGGGTGCGAGTGAGTGCCTGAATACCCGGGAAATGGCCCTGGTCAGGGTCCGGCCCGGGTCCGGGCCGTTCCTGACAGACCAAGGACGGCTCATCGGCCAGCATGATGATGGAGACCTGTTGGAGATCACAGGCGCCCCTCATGAGGTGGACGCCGCCCTGGCGGACCTGGACAGCAGGGACGTCCTCACCGGTTTTCACAGATCAGGAGAGGTTCCGACGCCCCCCGGGGCGCATCCCAAAGAAGGAGAAGATGGGAAATGACACAGGTAAGGGTTTTCGAAGAAAAGGACGCCGATCGGACCCTCTTCCGGGACCGCAACGTGGCCGTCATCGGGTACGGGAGCCAGGGACATGCCCACGCACAGAACCTCCAGGACAGTGGCGTGAGCGTGGTGGTGGGGCTCCGGGAAGGGAGCCCGTCCAGGGTGCAGTCCAGGGCTGACGGCCTCCGGATAGAGGCCATTGGCGAGGCCACCCAACAGGCCGATACGGTCATGGTCCTCATCCCCGATCAGGACCAACCCCGGGTCTACGAGGAGGAGATCGCTCCAAACCTCAAGTCGGATGCCACCCTGATGTTTGCCCACGGCTTCAACATCCATTACGGCGCCATCGATCCCCCTCCGGGGGTGGACGTATCCCTGGTGGCCCCCAAGTCACCGGGCGCCCTCCTCCGGACGGAGTACCAGGCCGGGAGAGGAGTCCCAGCCCTGGTGGCGGTCCACCGGGACGCAAGTGGAGAGGCTTTTCAGCGAGCTCTGGCGTATGCCGACGCCATTGGATCCACGAGAGCCGGGGTCCTGGAAACCACATTCGCCGATGAGACGGAAACTGATCTGTTTGGGGAGCAGGCGGTTCTCTGCGGCGGTGTGTCATCCCTCATCAAGGCAGGGTTCGAAACCCTGGTGGAAGCCGGTTATGCCCCCGAGTTGGCCTACTTCGAATGTCTTCACGAGCTAAAGCTCATCGTCGACCTCATCTATTCCGCGGGTCTTTCCGGAATGCGGAGAGGGGTGAGCGACACCGCCGAGTACGGGGACTACGTGAGTGGCGATCGCGTGGTGGGAGATGAGAGCCGGGCAGCCATGAAAAAGATCCTGGGGGAAGTCCAGACAGGGGCCTTCGCCAAGCGTTGGATGGAGGAAGCTTCGTCGGGGGGAGACACCTTCCTCCAGAGGAGGTCGGGAGAAGAAACCCATCAACTGGAAGCCGTGGGCCGGGACCTGAGGTCTCGCATGGCCTGGCTGTAGAGGAGGAAGACATGTCAGCCGAGTTCGAGAGTACACCGTGGATATGGAAGGATGGCGAGTTCATCCGTTGGGAAGATGCCACCATCCACGTCATGGCCCATGTCGTCCATTACGGGTCTTCGGTATTCGAGGGGCTCCGGTGTTACTCCACTCCGAAAGGGCCCGCCATCTTCCGGTTGGACGACCACATGACCCGGTTCTTCGATTCCTGCCGGATCTACCGAATGGAGCCGGCCTGCACCCAGGAGGAGCTGGCTGGAGCCTGCCAAGAGCTGGTGGACCGGAATGAGTTGGAGGAATGTTATATCCGGCCCATCTCCTATCGGGGCTACGGGGCTGCCGGGCTGAATCCCAACGCGAGCCCCGTAGTGACCTATGTGATCTGTTGGCCCTGGGGGGCCTACCTGGGGGCGGAGGCTCTGGACCAGGGGGTGGACGTCTGTGTGTCCACATGGAATCGACCCGCCCCCAACACCTACCCCGCCCTGGCCAAAGCAGGTGGCCACTACCTGAATAGCCAGCTGATGAAGATGGAGGCGGCCACCAACGGGTACGCCGAAGCCATCGCCCTGAGCCCCGATGGCCTGGTGAGCGAGGGGAGCGGACAGAACCTTTTCGTCGTCAAGAACGGAATCATCAGTACTCCGCCGTCGGACGGTACGATTCTGTTGGGCATCACCCGGGACTCCATCATCACTCTGGCACGGGATGCGGGAATGGATGTCAGGGAAGAGGCGATCCCCAGGGAGCGACTCTACACCGCGGACGAGCTCTTCTTTACAGGAACGGCGGCCGAGGTGACTCCCATTCGAAGTGTGGACCGAATCCAGGTGGGGGGAGGGGAAGCCGGGCCGGTTACGCGGGCCCTCCAACGACGTTTCCTGGGGGTTGCCCGTGGGAAAGAGGCAGACCCATACCGGTGGCGTTCCTACGGCACCCGCATCCCCGCCTTCGCAGCTGTGGAGGTGGCATGACCGGATCCCATGAGACCGGGTCAGGGAGGCTTAGTGAGGCCATCCTCCGAGGTCCCAGCCGGGCCCCTGCACGGGCGATGCTCCGAGCTGTTGGCCTGAAGGACGCCGACTTTGGAAAACCGCTCATCGGAATAGCGAACACGTGGACCGACGCGACGCCCTGCAACGCCCACCTCCGGGAACTGGCGGAGTGGGTGAAAGAGGGCGTACGGGAGGCAGGGGGAGCTCCCCTGGAGTTCAACACCATCGCCGTCTCCGATGGCATCACCATGGGTACCGAGGGCATGAAAGCCTCCCTGGTGAGCCGGGAGGTGATTGCCGATTCCGTCGAACTCACTTGCCGGGGGTACATGTTCGATGGGGTGGTGGCTCTTTCTGGGTGCGACAAGACCATTCCCGGCACGGTCATGGCCTTGGCCCGACTGGACCGACCTGGTCTGATGCTTTACGGCGGCTCCATCCAGCCGGGGGTCCACGAGGGCAGGGACGTCACGATTCAAGACGTTTTCGAGGCAGTGGGCGCTCACTCCTCTGGAAGCATGTCGGACCAAGAACTGCATGAGATCGAATGCGCAGCCTGTCCTGGCTCTGGAGCCTGTGGGGGACAGTTCACCGCGAATACCATGGCCACAGTGTTCGAAGCTGTGGGCATCTCACCAATGGGAAGCGGGACAGTGCCTGCCACCGACCCGGAAAAACCTGAGGTGGCGAGGGAAGCAGGACGTGCCGCCGTCCGTTTGGTTGAGGAAGGCATCGGATCCCGCCGGTTCCTGACCCGGGAGTCCCTGGAGAACGGTATCGCTGTCGCCGTGGCAACCGGAGGATCGACCAACTCGGTTCTCCACATCCTGGCGGTGGCCAGGGAGGCCGGAGTCGACTTGGCCATCGACGATTTCGACAGGATCAGCGCCCGTACCCCCCTGATCGCCGACCTGAAGCCGGCGGGACGGTTCGTAGCCACCGACCTCCACCGTGCGGGAGGAGTGGGTCTGGTGGCCCGACGCCTCATGGAGTGCGGGCTGTTGCACTCGGACACCCCCACGGTGACGGGTCGCTCTCTGGCTTCGGAGGCGGAGCTGGTCAGGGAAGAAGAGGGACAGCGGGTGGTCCGGTCCGCCCAGGATGCCCTCAAGCCTCGGGGAGGCCTCGCGATCTTGAAGGGGAACCTGGCCCCGGAGGGTTGTGTGTTGAAGGTGGTTGGCCACGAACGGACCGACCATCGGGGCCCCGCAAGAGTTTTCGAGTCGGAAGAGGACGCATTTCAGGCTGTGCAAACCGGAGAGATCCGACCCGGCGATGTCCTGGTGATCCGAAACGAGGGGCCCCGGGGGGGGCCTGGGATGCGAGAGATGCTGGGGGTCACTGCGGCCATCGCGGGGGCCGGCCTGGGACCCTCGGTCGCCCTCCTGACCGATGGCCGGTTCTCAGGGGCGACCCATGGTCTCATGGCCGGGCATGTCTCCCCGGAGGCAGCGGTGGGAGGCCCCATCGCCGCGGTTCGGGAAGGGGATTCCATCCACTTCGACCTGCCCGGACGCCGCCTGGATGTGGAGGTGGACGCAGACGAATTGGGCAA
>JBDHGR010000295.1:0-7737 GCA_039589815.1 Gemmatimonadota bacterium
CAGAAGGATCGGCCCCCTTTCTGCTTGAGGCGGCCCAGGGGTCAGACTATGTTGGCCGGGTTCTTTGCCAAAAACAGACCGCTTATCCCGGCCAACCTCTCCACTGGAGTGCCCGGGCCGGTTCCCCTCTCGAAGGAAGACACCCCATGAGAATGCGACCTCCATCCCTGCTTCTGGCCACCCTGGCTCTTGTTCTGGCCGCGCCAGTTGCGGCCCAGGACGGGCCCCGATTGGACGACGACTGGATGCGTGGTTTCCAATGGCGGGCCATCGGGCCGGCGAATATGTCCGGCCGGGTCACCGACATCGAGGGGATCCCCAGCCCGTCCAAGACGTTCTACGTCGCCGCGGCAGCAGGAGGTATCTGGAAAACCAAAAACAACGGCACGACCTTCCGACCCCTCTTCCAGGACGAACGAGTGGTGGCCATGGGTGACCTGGCCATCGCCCCCAGCGACACGATGCAGGTCTGGGCCGGAACGGGCGAGGAGGACTCCCGGAACTCCATCTCTCCGGGTGGTGGCATCTACAAGTCCACGGACGGGGGATTGACCTGGGAGCTCAAAGGCCTCGAGGCCACCGAGCATATCGGTCGCATCGTGGTCCATCCCCAGGATCCGGACATCGTTTGGGTGGCCGCCCTCGGCGCCCTCTGGAGGTCCAACCCCGAGCGAGGGCTCTACAAGACCACGGATGGTGGGGACACCTGGGAGCTCGTGAACTTCGTCAGCGACAAAGCCGGCTTCGTAGACGTGGCCCTCCACCCCAAGAACCCCGACATCCTCTTCGCAGCCAGCTGGGAGCGGGAACGGGGACCCTATTACCTCCAAAGTGGAGGGCCGGGCAGCGCCCTCTGGAAAACTACGGATGGCGGGGAGACCTGGGAGAAGGTGGAAGGGCGAGGACTCCCGGAGACGGAGCTGGGCCGGCTCGGCATCGCCTTCGCGCCCAGTTACCCACAAGTCATCTACCTCATGGTGGAAGCGGCACCGGCCGAGAACGAAGAAGGTGATGAAGAGCGACAATCGGGACTGTACCGGTCCCAGGACGGGGGGGAAACGTGGGAACGGAGGAACACCTTCAACAGCCGTCCCTTCTACTACTCTGAGGTGAAGGTCGACCCGTTGGACCCCGATCGGGTGTACTTCTCCTCCCTCAGGTTCAGCACCGATGGGGGCCGGACCGCTGCCACGGCGGGCCAGGGCGTGCACGTGGATTATCACGCCGTTTGGATCGATCCGTACGACCCGGAACGGATCGTTCTCGGGAACGACGGTGGAATCGCCATCAGCTTCGACCAGGGTGGTAACTACATCTTTCCGAACACATACCCCATTGGCCAGTTCTACGCCGTGAGCTACGACATGGCTGTGCCCTACAACGTTTGCGGCGGTCTTCAGGACAATTACTCCTGGTGTGGGCCTAGCAGGAAGGCCCGGGGAGCCATCACCAACCACGACTGGTTCAGCGTGAGCGGAGGCGACGGTTTCGTGACCCAACAGGACCCACGGGACCCGAACATTGTCTACACGGAATCCCAGGGTGGGAACATGGGCCGGTCCAACCTCGCCACTGGCGAACGGCAGGCACTCGGGCGCCCGAACTGGCGGGAGTCCTACCGGGAGATCCAGGATTCCATTGCCATGCTCTGGCCCGACAGTACAGAGGCGATGCCCACACAACATGCCGCCAGGGTCGAAGAACTTCAGGCTCGCGCCTCGGCGGACTCGGCGAGTCTGCAGCTCCGTTTCAACTGGAATACTCCGTTCTTCCTCTCGCCCCACAATCCCGACGTCGTCTACGCGGGATCCAACCGGGTTCTGAAGTCCACGAACCGGGGAGACGATCTCGTTCCCATCTCTCCAGACCTTTCTCGGCAAGACGAGGAGAAGATCCGGATCAGCACTTCCACCACGGGGGGAATCACCGTTGACAACACGGGTGCCGAGACCTTCGCGACGATCGTATCCCTGGCGGAGTCCTTCGTTCAACGGGGTGTTCTCTACGCCGGCACCGACGATGGAAACCTCTGGGTGAGCCCCGACGACGGGGAGAGCTGGAACGACGTCACGGCCAACCTCGAGGGATTGATCCCTGATGGCACCTACGTGAGTCGAATCGAACCGTCCCACCACGAGGCGGACCGGGTTTACGTCACCTTCGACAACCACCGCCGCGGAGACTTCACCCCCTACGTGGTGGTCTCCGACGACCGGGGTGACAGCTTCCGCTCCATTTCCAGCAACCTTCCCACCGGAAAGCCGGACTTCGCCCACGTGGTTCGGGAAGACCACGTGAACGAGAATCTGCTCTTCGTGGGGACCGACGTGGGTGCCTACGCGTCATTGGATCGTGGTGAGTCCTGGCAAAAATTCATGAATGGGTTGCCCACCGTTCCCGTGCACGACCTTCAGATCCATCCAAGGGATGGCGACCTCATTGCAGGCACCCACGGTCGATCCATCTGGATCGTAAACATCACACCCCTCCAGCAGCTCACGACGTCGATCATGGCTGCCGACGCCCACCTGTTCGAGCCTTCCCCGGCATTCCACTTCGGCACCCGACCCACCGGCGGCGAGTTCACCGCCCAACTGTATTTCCAGGCCGGGAGCCCACCGGCCGGTGCACAGATTCGCTACTGGTTGAGTGAGGCTCCGGAAGAGGATGTGGAGTTCACAATCAACGACCCTGACGGGAACGAGGTCCGGACAATGACCGGTTCGAAGCGGGCGGGTCTGAACACGGCCACCTGGAACCTGAGAAGCCAGGGGGTGGCTATCCCCAGATCCCCCTCCGAGGTCAGGGACAGCATCGCCATCGATAAACGGCTGACCTTCGTTTTGGACTCCCTCGCCGGTGCGGGATCGGACCGAGAGGAACTGGACCGGATCGCTGAACAACTCCGTCGTTCCTCCCCGACCCAAGGTGGCGGTGGTTTCGGCGGGGGCGGCGCAACGGCGGTTGCCCGGGAATTCGTAGAGCGGCCCGCCGAGGGCAGAGCCACCGCGGGAGGCGCACGGGGAGGCGCACCGGGAGGGGCGGGGGAGCTCTCTCTACAGCAGCAGGTCACTCGACTCGTTCGTGGTACCCAGGGTGGAAGGGGCCGACGGTTCGGCGGGGGAGGCGGCGGGTTGTTCCCAACCCGCTCAGAACCGGCTGCCATGGTGGAAGCCGGAACCTACACGATCACCATGACAATCGGTGACCAGACCTTTACCCAACCCCTGGTGGTGGGAAGGGCTGCTTCGGCGCCATCAGGCTGATGTTTTGAACGACCAGCCATATTCCACGAACGCCCATCCTTTTTCCGGAGGGGTCGCCTCAAAAGGGGCGACCCCTTCGTTGCTCCACCCCTCCAACCGCGTCTGCACGGAACCGCGGTTAAACTGGGGACCCTAGGCGGTGCTCCCGCACGTTGCAGAGATCTGTTAGCTCAGTTAAATAGACGGATCTTCCCAGAGTGTCCGACGACCAAAAAGTGAGGGAGACAGAAGATGTTCAAGAAGATCTCCGCCGTTGGCCTGGCCATCTTTCTCCTGGGCCTATCCGCAGCGTGCGAAGCCCAATATTCCGGTCCACCAGCCGACCTTGTGGTGATGAACGCCGACATTCTCACCATCGACGAAGCCAATCCCACGGCCGAGGCCGTTGCAGTAATCGGCGAAGAGATCATCGCCGTCACCTCGAACAGCGCCATTCAGGCCTACATCGGGGAATCCACGGAGGTCATCGACGCCCAAGGGAGGATGATGATCCCGGGATTCAATGACGCACATGCCCACTACGGGCCCCTGAACCCCGAGTCCATCGATCTTCGCTATATCACCGACAAGAACGTCATTACCGAGCGCGTTCGGGAGAGGGTTGCTCAGGTCCAACCAGGTGAGATGATCAGAGGCGGCCGTTGGGAACACGAGATGTTCGACGACAAACAGTGGCCCACCAAAGAGCTCCTGGACGAGGTCGCCCCCAACAACCCCGTCTCGCTTAGCCGGGCCGACGGCCACTCCACCCTGGTGAACAGCTACGTGCTCCGGGCTTCGGGCATCACCAACGATACGCCGGATCCGTTCGGGGGAGAGATTCAGAGAGATCCGGTAACGGGGGAAGCCACAGGGATCTTCAAGGAGAGCGCGAGAAGCCTACTGAGATACAATGCCGTCCGTATTGAGAGGACGCCTGAGGAGCAGGCGGCTATCCGCGAGCAGAATTGGGAGGACATGCTGGAGTTCACGCGGAGCCTGGGGGTCACCAGCATCCAGCACGCCGGAGGCGGGAGTCCTCAGACCTACCAGAGGATGATGGACGAGGGCCGGTTGACAGTGCGTGTGGACGTCGACGGGAGGCTCACCGCCGATCCGGAGCGGTTGGCCGCTTACGACGAGCTCCGGACAGCGTACCCTCCGGAGGGAAACTGGATTCGCTTCGGGTACCTGAAGGGGTTCATCGACGGGACCCTGGGATCAGGAACCGCGCTCTTCTTCGAACCTTTCGAAGACGAGCCGGACAAGAGCGGCCTCCCCCAGATGCCCTATGAGGAACTGGAGGAGAGCATTGTCGCTTCCGACGCCATGGGTTTCCAGATCGGGATTCACGCCATCGGAACCAAGGCCAACAACTGGACCCTGAACGCCTACGAGAAGGCGCAGGAGGTCAACGGCGTCCGGGACAGCCGGCACCGAAGCGAACACGCACAGATCCTCATCGACGAGGACATCCCTCGGTTCGCCGAGTTGGGGGTCGTGGCCTCCATGCAACCGACCCATTGCATCACCGATAAACGCTTCGCCGAGAAGCGTATCGGCACGGAGAGAAGCAGAGGGGCTTATGCGTGGCAGCGGCTCCTGGACGCGGGAGTGAAGATCGCGTTCGGCACCGACTACGCGGTGGAGCCCCTGCCACCCCTGGAGGGAATCTACGCAGCCGTCACCCGGAAGGACCGCATGGGCGAACCCGGGGACGGCTGGTTCCCGGACCAGAAGCTCTCCGTAGAGAAGGCCATCGAGCTCTACACCCTTGGCTCGGCCTACGCACAATTCATGGAGGACCGGAAGGGCATGATCAAGGAAGGCTACCTCGCCGACATGGTCATCTACGACCGGGACCTCAGGGAGATACCGGAAGAGGACATCATGACGGCCCTGGTGGATTACACGATCGTCGGGGGAAGGGTGGTCTATTCCAGGTAGTGGCCCTGAACGGGCTTCGGCTCCAGAGAGGCAGGAAATGAACAGACGCGACTTCCTCCTTGGCACCCTGGGGGTGACCGCCCTCCTCTCCCACCCGGGATGCAGGGGGATGCCCGAAAGGCCGGTCAAAACCGGGTACCTCTACGATGACCTCTTCCTGGAGCACGACTCCGGCGAGGGCCACCGAGAGAGCCCCGCGCGCTTGATTGCCATCCGGGACCGGGTCGGGCAGGCCGAATGGCATGGTGAGCTTCTTCCGGTCCTGCGCGGGGAGGCCCACCTGGACACCGTGGCCCTGGTTCACACCCCCGAGTACATCGATCTGGTGAGGAGGGAATGTGAGTCGGGGTCGACCCGTCTCTCCACCGGTGACACCAACATCTCTCCCACCAGCTATTCGGTAGCCCTGGCCGGGGTGGGAGGAGTGGTGGCCGCCGTCGATCTCGTGATGCGTCAGGAGGCCAGGAATGCCTTCTGTGCAGTCAGGCCTCCTGGGCACCACGCTTCGGCGGAACGGGGAATGGGTTTCTGCCTCTTCAACAACGTTGCCATCGCGGCCCGTTACGCTCAGCAGGTCCACGGCATAGAGCGCGTGCTCATCGCCGACTGGGACGTCCACCACGGGAACGGCACCCAGGACACCTTCTATGATGATGGAACGGTGTTCTTCATGAGCACCCACCAGTCGCCTCTCTACCCGGGCACGGGAGCGCTGGAGGAGATCGGGGAAGGCCCAGGGACTGCTGCGGCCAGGGAGTTCCAACCCGACCTGACCCTGATCTCGGCCGGATTCGATTCTCGGATCGACGACCCGCTGGGAAGCTTCACGGTGGACGACGACGGCTTTCGCGAGCTCACGAGGATCATGCTGCAGATCGCGAACATCAGCGGTGGGGGAAGGCTCGTCTCCGTCCTCGAGGGGGGTTACAACCCCATCGGCTTGGCCTCGGCCGTGACGGCTCACGTGGAAGAGCTGATGAAGGCTTGACCATCTGGGCGCCCCCGAAGGTGGCGGTCCACCCCGAGACTACTCTCAGATGGTGGCCTCTGCGCTCCAGCTCCTGCAGGGTTACCGACGGTATCCTGACCCCTATGGCCACCTCGAGTCCCGGGTAACTTCGGAACCCGGGCGCCTCGATGGCCTCCTGGGGACTCGGACTCGGTTATCCGCTATGGTCCACCTGGACCTCAGTGCCCGTCAGGCACGGTCATCAGAGCGTTGAAGAAAAGCTTGAACGTGCCGTGAGTCTGGATCCTGTGCTGGGGGCGGAAACCGATGAGCACCACGGTTCCGTCGCCGTGTTTAACCGACACCATCGCAGCCTTGTCGGCGATGGCCTCCTCACCCAACAACCAGCCGCTCTGCAGGATGTCCCTGTCCTTATAGGTCACGATCCTGTTCACCCCGGCGCTTGCCGGCCCCGACACGGTTTCGTACACCTGCCCCTGGGCAAGGAAAAGGGCCAGGGCGTCTTCGGGCATCCCGAAGGCGTAGGGATTGGTATTGTTCACCTCCACCTTCAGTGTCGAACCGGGAGACCAGAACTCATTCCCCCACATTCCGGCGACCGCATTCCGGACTGGAAGGCCGAACTCGTCGATCGCCAGGTCTCCGGCCTGCGCGAACGTCACCAACGTTCCCCCGTCCTCTACGAAGGCCTCCAGGGCATCGAGCCCAGCCTGCCCGAACCCCGACCGATACTCCGGCGGAATGGTGCTGGGACGTCCGCCCCTGCCATAACCTCCCTCTCCGCCCCCTCCCCGAATCCCGGTCATCATGGCTTTGGAGTCGGCAGCGAGGATGATGACGTCATACTCTTGCTGGAGGTTCCCGGCCAGAATGTCCTCATCCAACATCTTCGTGTATTCGAACTCGAAGTTCTCGAGGAGGAGGCGGGTCCATCCCTCGTCCATGTTTCCGCCGAGATATCGGTGGTACATGCCGATGCGCTGTCTCTCGATGGGATAGCTGGCAGGGGGAACCTCCCCAACCAGAGGCATGAAATCCACACCGGTTTCGGCTGCGATACCCTGCAACGTTTCAGCTGAAACGTTCGCCTCGATGACGAAGTCGCCGGTTCCCACACCATTCCCACCATGGGCCACCCGCCGAACCGAGGTCCCACCGGCGAGGAGCCGGTTCACAGCCAGGAAAGCATCGTTCAGGCGGCCATCCAGCACATAACCGTTCGATCCGGGAGTCACATCCCCGTCTGGGTCCAACCGATCCGTCACCCGGGTGAGAGGGCCCTCCAGCGGGGTTTTCACCGGATCGGCCCGGACTCCCATGAACTCGGCGAAGTTGTCCGAAGAAAGGTCATAGGGCCGAATCGGGTTCCCATCCGAGTCCCGGGTGAAGCTGTTGTCGGGATAGTAGGTCTGGCCCAGGACCCACCGGATGAGTCCACGCTTGGGTTGGGCCATGGAGACCACGAAGCTGCCGGGGCCGTACACCCTCCCCTCGGGAACGAACTCGGCGGGGGCACGCTCGACCGTGACCCCCTGACCCAGGAGCTTGTTGATCAGCTTCTGCATGGTAAGGGGG
>JBDHGR010000296.1:0-8975 GCA_039589815.1 Gemmatimonadota bacterium
TGGTCCTGGAGGTATCCTGGCGACCGGTTGCGGTCTGCCGGTAGCCGTTCGCCCAAGGCCGCCTCCAACCGAGCCTTTTCTTCCTCCTCCAGAGATCCGTTCTCCAGGACGAATTCCACCACGGCCTGGTACAAGGCTGGCGAGAAGGCTCCCGGTTTCTCAGGAAGGTCCGCCACCAGAGTCTTGAGATCGGCCGTCACGGAGTCGTCCCGTCGCAGGAAGAAGGGCAGGAAGAGATAACTTGCCAGCCGAAGGTACCGAACCTCCAGGTTTTCCGGTTCCCGGTCCACCAGGCCGTCGAGGATTCGGGCACCCCTTTCCAGATGCTTGAGTTTGTTCGGTGGCCATCGAGCGTGCTTGGCTCGGACGACCTGAAGGGCGCCACGGTATGCCTCGAATGTGACCTCCTCCTCCGATGCCGACGGGATGTTCACCTTCAAGGGGGAGAGTGAATCCCTGGCAATGTCCGCCCACTTTCCCTCATCCACGCTCAGGAAGTACAAAGCCCGGATTCTCTCCAACCTCACCCCTAGACCCTGCTCTCCCTGAGAATCAGATGGCTGGAGTTCCTCCAGACGGAGCTGGGCCCATGATGAGAGGGCTGTCTGAGCGCCCACGGGACTTGAACCCCAGACGTGACCAAGCAGGCCGAAGACCAAGGGAAGTAGGGCACGTGCCCTGCGAATCGAAAACCGGTTCCTGTTCATGAAACGGCCCGCCTCCTCTCCTCTCTGGGGAAGGGAGGAAGGGGATCGGGTTGTCGGATTGTCTCCAATCGTATCCCGGGGGCCCGTTTCAGTTTCCAGAGGCCCTGGATGGCCAGGAGGACCTTCCTGGAAAGGGACGTCGATGCTCGCCGCCCCAGGTTGTCGTACCCGTTTCGCAGGATCTCTCTGTGGATCCCCCGGTATACATGGGCAGCCACAGCAACGGGTGCCCGGAAGAAGGGCGGAAGGAAAGGGATACCCTCGAAGGCTCTTTCATAGTCGGCTTCAGCTTCGGCCATCAACTCGTCCAGGAGCCGTCTGTATCCCGGGAAAACGGTGCTGCCGTTTTCCGCTTTGGCCTGCAAGAACTCCCGGTCGACCCCGTGCAGCGCCATCAGGTCTTCCGGCAGGTAGAGTCGGCCCATCTGCAGGTCTTCTCCCACATCCCGGAGGATGTTCGTCAACTGCATCGCGTGACCCAGAGCAAAGGCCCGTTCCAGAACCCACGGATCCCGAACCCCGAAGAGCTCTGTCAGCCACCCACCCACTACCGAGGCGACCCGATAGGAATACAGTCGTAGCTCTTCCAATGACCGGTACCGGGTGTTTGTGAGATCCATCCGAACCCCCTCCACCAGTTCTTCGGCGTAGTGGAAGGGTACCTTGGACTCCCGCATCTGACCCATGACATCGTCCAGGAGGGAGATGCCGGAACTCACACCATCGTAGGCTCTCTGCGACAGGCGAAGCCATAGATTTAGACGTGCCTCCGTAACCTCAGGGTGTTCGTCCCCCGCCTCATCCACCAGGTCGTCGGTGAACCTGCAAAAGGCATAGACACCGGCGACCCTCAGGAGCTGCTCCCGAGGAAAAAGCCGGGCGGCGAAACGGAAGGACTTGGCATGCCTTCCGAAATAGGCCAGGCGGTCTTCTGGGCTCTCCAGGCCACCCGCGGCAAGCCGCAACTCACGGCGCAGGGCCCCCGTCGTTTTCGCCGTCACCACGAGGTCTGATATCGAATCGGGCGACTCCTCGACCAGGTGAAGGTGCAGGCTGGCTTGGGCCTCAACCTCCTTCGACGTTGTTTCCAGGAGGAGTTCTTCCCAATCCCGTAGAAGCTGCTTGAGCTCTGAAACCTCCAGCCCTCCCCGAGCGAGATCCTGGATGAGTCGGTCGAATTCCAGCGCCATCCGCCGGGCCCCGATCTCCATGGGTGCCTGGCCCGACTCCTGTTCAGCTTTGAAAAGACCGGCACGAATCTCGGCGCTGGGCGCATCGAAGCCCGAGACCCGGATAAGGCCAAGGGGCCAGGTCCACTTTCCCTGCCGATAATCTTGAAGGGGTGCTTTCCCCCGGTCTGCCTCCGTGCAGTAATCCAGGAAATCGTCCACCATCTGATAAAGAGCGCCGAAACGCGCTCCCAAGTCGCCTGACGCGCCGGGTGAGGCGATGCCCAGGAGGGCAGGGGGAAGGGTAAAGGAGCTTCTGAAGAGCTCCCCGGATTTCCCTGTGATGATCTGGAGGTATTCCGGTTCCTCCAGGATCCTGCCCTGGCTCTCTTCCTGCGCAATCTCGCCTGCCACGGTCCTTTCCACGGAGCGGATGAAGGTTTGGAGGAATTCAGGGGATTCCGTTGCTGCTGCCGCCCGGTACGCAGCTGTGAGAAGGTGGTCGCCCGTGACCAGGGCCGGGCCGACGCCAGCCGTGACGGCCAAGGTAGGCTTTCCCCTTCGTTGTAGCGCTTCATCCAAAATGTCGTCGTGGAGGAGGGAGGCCTCGTGGACCATTTCCACGGCAAGGGCCCCACACCAGAAACGCTGGTCGAGTTCCGGCCGGAGCACTTTGGGAACCGTGAGGTAGGCCGTCAAAGGCCGGAGCACCTTCCCGTCCAGCGCTGGGAGTGAAATTCCCTCTGCGGAAAAGGTGGCGGCGGCCTCTTTCAGCTTCTGGCGAACATGGTCACGGGCCCTGTCGAGGCTCTCCTTGGGCCCCATCATCTGACCTGCTCCCCCGCCAGCGCCATGGCTGGTTTTGGCCTCATGCCCCTCATGCGCGAGAGGAGGGCGCCCAGCGGCAGAATCAGGGCGATTCCAGTGACCAGGATGGGCGTCCAGACCCCGGCTGCGGCCAGCATCCCCACAGGCATCAAAAGAACCACCAGGTAGTAGGCCAGAATCCACCTGACGTCGAGCTTTGAGGCCCATTCGGCGACTCTGAGAGCCTCGAGGATCCCCATCAACACAAGGCCGGTGCCCATCCACCCGGCGAGATTGACCCAGGGCATGCCGAAGAAGGGGCCTGGTTTTTCCCAAACCCAATAAGGAGTCAGGAAGCTCATGGCAGGATCCAGAGCCAGGTCCCATGCCGTGAGCAGATATGCTGCCAGGACAAGGCGTGGAAGGCTCCTTCCCCGCTCGGGAAAGACCGCGCTGGCCAGAATCCAGGAAGGGAGAGCCATGAGGAACCAGCTGATGGGAATGAGAAAGGGTACCCGGCCTCCCAGCTTGTATCCCAACAGCCCCGTGTACTCGTATCCGCCGAAGGGAAAACCGTATCCGGTGCCGATATGCTCGCTGAGGAAGCTGGCAAGGGCCACGGCCACAAGGCCCGCCACCCATCTCAGGTCGGAATGGCGATGGAGTTTGATGGCCAGGACGATCCCGGCTACCACGATATGGGCCCGAGCGAACAACTTAAAAGAGAGGCCGAAGAACTCCCGAGCGAAGTCCGAATCGGGGATGAGGTTTGGATGGAGTCCGAAGGTCCAGTAGCCCAGGACGGCCATTGCGGTGAATAGGACCAAGGCCGCCAGCCCCATCCACTCGAGGAGGCTGGAAGTCTGTTCCGCTGAGTGCTCGTGGGCCTTCATGCGACCCTCCTTGGGTCCTGTGGATTTCCATTCTCGCTAAGGGTCCGGACCCAGGTGAGGAAGTCTTGAGCGGACTGGGAAAACGACTGAGCCTCAAAGGGGCCCTCCGGGATCATCTCCTCGGAGGTGTCTCTCAGGCCGCCTCCCAGGCCCAGGGCGTAGGGATAGCCCGGTCGGTAGAACTCCCCGAGCACCCGGACCGCACGCTGGACGTCCGGGAGACGGTTTTCCCGGGAGAGGGAGATGCAGACCAGGGATGCCCCATGGGCCCGTTGGATTTCGGCGAAGTCCTCCAGGGGAACGTCGGCTCCCAGGTAGTAGACTTTCCAACCCTCTCGCTCCAGAAGGACCCTTATGCTCTGAGCCCCGAGGTCGTGGTGATCCCCCTCCATGGCACCTACCACCGCAACGGGTCGAGTTCCGTTCTCGGACGGGATCGTGCTCAATGGCGAATCCCAACCGGTGCGGAGGCGAAGAAGTACTTCCAAGACCATTTGGCTGGCCATGTGCTCCTCGCCGACCGGCAACCGTCCACCCTGCCATTCCTCGCCCACCAATGACATGAAGGCTCGGATCCCCTCATCCAGGAACTCTGGGAAGGGGATGGAGGGTCGTACACCTGCCTCGAATAACAACCTGCCGAGGAGATCTGTCTTTCCCTGTGTTAGCCAACCCAAAGCCAGGTTGAGAAGGCGACGGTAGGAACCGCCTTCCTCGATCTCGGATACGGCCAGCCAGACGTTCCCCTCCCAGGGGTGGAAAACGTCAAGGAACGTAGCGATGTCGTGTTCCTTTGCCGCGTTCAGCGCGTCATTCAGCTTGATTCTCCGGTGTCCCCCCTGCGTCCTTTCCGAGGCGAGGGAGCCTTCGTCGCACCACCTCTTCACTGTCGAAGGGTGGACGTTGAGAAGTTCTGCGACCCGAGAGGAGGTCATGAGCGATGGATTGCCGTCTATTTTCATCTCAACTAAGGGGAGAAGGGGGACAAAACGTATTCTGGCCGAATACAAAAAACGTTCATAAAATAAAAAAGAGCGATTTTGGTCTGCCAGTCAACCCCATGAGATAAGAAAAACACAAATTGATCAAAAAAAAGACGTTTCGGATGAGGACGGGTATGCGAGAGAATCCTGGCCCGTGAAGCCTGGTTATGAAGATGAGGTTCTGATTCCTGGTGTGGTCGAAACCGGGCAGCCTTAAAGGAACAGAACCGCCTCGGCCACCAGCCCGGGCCCAAACGCCAGAGCGACGCAGGGGCGTGGGGCTTCCTCTCTTCGCAGACGATCCAGGATAAAGAGGATCGTGGCCGATGACATGTTTCCAAATTCCGACAAAACCGCTCTGGACACGGCGCTGGTTCCTTTTTCCAGCTCCAAGGCATCTTCCACCGCCGTCAGGATGCGGGGGCCGCCTGGGTGAACGGCCCAGGTTCCGACCTGGTCGAGGCTCAAGCCGTTTCCACCGAGCCATTCCTCCAACCACCGACGCAGGTGGGTCTGGATGATGTCAGGAACCGACGAAGAAAGGGTCATCTGGAAGCCGTGGTCACCGATTCGCCATGACATGGCGTCGGCACTGTCTGGGAGCTTGCAGGTGCCGCTGGAAGACAGGCGCCACGAACCAAGGGTGGGAGGAGCCCCTTCCCCAACACCCACAACGGCGGCTGCACCATCCCCGAATAGAGAATTGGCCACAAGTAAATCGGGGTTCCAGGCATAGGACATATGCAGCGTGCACAGTTCCACCGACGACACCAGGACCCGGGCATCGGGGTCGGCTCCTGCAAAGGAGGAAGCGACCCTCAGGCCATTCAATGCCCCATGACATCCCATGAACCCGACATGGGTCCGCTCAACCGTAGGGGGAAGGCCCAGAAGGTCGAGGAGAGTCGTGTCCAAACCTGGAGCGAAAAACCCGGTGCAAGAGACGGTTACCAGATGCGTCACTTCCGAGGGCCCGATCCCAGCATCTGAAAGAGCCGCTCCGGCCGCTTTCTTCGCCATCCCCGGTGCGTCTGTTTCGAATCTCTCCATACGGGCCTGGGTGGTTGGGCCCAGATCGTTCCCGGTCAGAGCTGGTTTGAAGAGGGTCTGAGTCGGACGCGAAGGATCGCCTGACTCTTCCAGCAGAACACTATGCCGCTTCTGCACGCCGCTTCGTCTGTATAGAGCCTCCACGATCCTGGCCCGCTTTCCCTCTACGCCGGCAAAAGAGGCCCAGATCCTGGCAGCTTCCCGTTGGGAAATGGATTGGTCAGGGACAGCTGTGCCTATACCGGTCAACCTCAGACTCATTTGATCTCTTTCAGCCAAGGGAAGGGATGGGTGCTCCCACCCGACGGACAATGGGAGTTGGGGGTGACTCGTAAGCGCTCGTATCAGGGTTCGGGTCAGAAAAGGCCGGGCGAGGACGAATGAAGTGATCCGGCAAATGCGCTGGGCCCTACCCATCAACCGGGCATGGGCCCTGCTCCAGTCATCCAGGAGACCACGGTCCCACAGGTGGGTGACACGAGCCGCAAATGGTGCGAGCATGCGGGCGCCGGCCAAAGCCCAAAAGACACCCTCCCCCGTAAACGGCTCCAAATATCCAGCCGCATCACCCACCGCAAAAAGACGTTCCGCGCCTGGGCGTTTGGGCCGACGGGTCAGCTCCGGGGTGCCTTTCCATCCCTTGGCTGGAGGGCTGGCCAGATTCGGCCAACCACCTTCACGCAAGAGGTGATCCACCAGGGCGGCGGGAGACCCCGCATCCCTCAATGCCAGGGGATTCAGGGCTGCCGCCACATTCAAAGACCCGTCCTCAACCCTCACGAACCCAACATAACCTTCAGCTCCCACCGCCATGTGGATGATTCCGGATTCGTAGTCGGGAACGGAGGCCTGGAAGACTCCACCCAAGCCGATGACGGCCCTCTTGGCAGAGGACCGCGTTCGGCCGGGCACGCCGGCCTGGGCCATGATTTGACTTCCGAGCCCGTCTGCAGCGATGACAATGCGTGCCGATACCTCCAGTTCTTCACTCTCAGTGGAAACCTCCAGAATCCGCCTATCCTTCTCGAGCCTACCGAGCTTTGCCCGGGCACTTCCGCAGAAGTGGGCTCCTTTCGCCACGGCAGCTTCAACCAAGGATGAATCGAGAGAGCTTCTGGACAGGGCGATGGAGCCGTTGAGGGGAAGGTCCACCCGCATTCCCCATCCTCCCAGGCGAAGAGTCTCTAGCCGATCTGCACCCGATCGCTCCAGGAGGCCCCCGAGCCCGGCTTCGGACAGGAGATCCCGGGCCCCGGGGCTCAGCGTCCCACCGCAGACCTTCCACCGCGGAAAGCGGTTGCGATCAAGAAGCAGAACCTGCTTCCCCATCCGACTCAGCTCATGGGCGGTCATGGCGCCGCCAGGGCCGGCCCCCACGACCAAAGCGTCCCAGACCCGGTTCGGCGGAATGGTCTGTGGGCCCGAGGAAAGAACTGGCTCAGGCCTCTCGCTCTGGCTCACGATTGTCCCCAGGACAGTGAAAACCGCTCCGGCCAGCATCGTTCTATGCGAGCTCCCTCCAGCCCTGCTCGAGAAGCCAGACGCTCAACTTCGGGAAGGGAGTAGGCGGCCCTCACCGACCTTGGGCCATCGGCTCGGACCACTCGGGATCGGGTTATCACTCGCACCGTCGACAGGGCCAATAAGTACCCCATCCGTGTCCGAAGTAGGTCCTGCACCAGGACTGCCTGGCCCACTGCCGCCAGATCCCTGAGGAAAGCCACCGAATCGGAGTCCGACAGGTGGTGGAGGAAAAGAGAGGAGGAGACCAGGTCGAACCCTCCCGGCAACTCTTTCTCTAAGGCGTCATGCTGAAAGAACCTCACCTCCAGGCCACGTCTTTGGGCACTTTTCGCCGCGAACTCCACGGCCACCGGACTGATGTCACACCCTTCCACCTCGATCAGCCTTCCTGCCTTGTCAGCCCGGCTCTTGATGGCGATGGCCACATCTCCTCCTCCGCAGGCTACGTCGAGAATCCTGAGGGGACGGTCTTTGGGAGGCGAAAGATTCTCGATTCTTGTCCAGATTCGCCTGGCCGAAAGGGATAGGGCGTTGATCCGGGCCAAGCCCCGAAGGGCTCTGACATGCCGTTCTCCGTCCAATCCTGGAGCATCCATCAACTCCGGTTCGCGGGTCCGGTCGGAAAGGTCAGGGAACCAACGGGAAGGCTTGCCCGGATGCTCAGGTCGAAGGGTCAAGATCCCGGCTCTCTGTTGAGCTCCCGGAGGAGGTCGAGAATCTCGTCGTTCGGGGGGATGTCCGACATCGAATGGCCGTAGTGGACGAAGCGGGCCACTCCCTCCCGATCGATAAGGACCTGGGCTGGCATCCGCCCCAGCTTGAAAAGCCGGATCTCCTGGCCGTACAGCTTCAAGACCGAGTGGGTCGGGTCGGGGAGTCCGATGAACGGTAGGTCGTACTCCTTCCAGTATGCTGCGAAGGCACGTGGTTTATCCGGACCCACAACGATGACCTCCCCGTCATGCGTCGTGAGCTCCTCGTATCCTTGACGCAACTGCGCCATGTGCCGTTGGCAGAAGGGTCATGTGAACCCGCGATTGAACACCAGGAATACATGCTTCCGACCACGAAAACCCGAAAGAGTAAACGCATGGCCGCCATGGTCGGTCAGGGAAAAATCCGGCGCCGGTTTTTCGATCTCGATTCGTCCCATGACCGCGTCACTCTCCCCTCATGGCCTCGAGGGTATCGATGGAAGTCGCCCGCTGAGCCGGAACCCCCCTCGCGACGATCCCGATCTTCCCCTGAGCACCCTTCTAAAGGGAAGGGCGCAACACCTTGCGAGAATCCCTTACCCGCGAAGTCGAGGAGATTTCCACTCGGTGGGCTCAGCGGGGTCCCTGATCCTCGATCTCCGGGAGCCGTATGTTTGGCGTGGTCTAGTCGTTGTCTAATATTTGTATTACTTTTGGGAAAAGATTTCAGATCAAAAGCAGGACAAATTCAACTCAAGGAGGAGAACCATGTCGGAGAAGAACGTGAAGTTGCACATCGGGGAGGGGATCCTGAAGCCCGGCACCCGGCCCATCAAGATCCATGTGGACGCCGACGGCGAGTACTGGATCTGCGACAAGGACTTGGACCCGTCGACCGACGATTTCCGGAAGGAAGGGTGCGTGGCCCACAGCGACGTACATCTGGTCAAATAGGGAACGTGGTTTTTTGAGCCGTTTTTTGAAGGGGTGAGGGAGGACAGACAACGTAACCGTCTGTCCTCCCTCACCGGCTCACCCAAAGGAAGGTCCAGGAAACGATGGCGATGCACGACATCTCTAAGGAAGCCGAACTCGAGGGACTGATGAAAGAGAACGACATCATCGTTCTCGACTTCTGGGCCCCCTG
>JBDHGR010000297.1:0-5924 GCA_039589815.1 Gemmatimonadota bacterium
CGAGAAGTCGTTGTAGATCTGAAACGAATACCCGTAGATGGCCATGAGGAGGGTGAAGGACGAGAAGTCTCCGGGATTAGCAAACACGGCATCCACTCCGAGTCCCGCCAGAAGATCCGCCAACACCACTTTTTTGAACAAACCCCGAAACATCAGCGCGATCCCGGAGTGGATGCGCTCCTGGGAGACATCTGGATCCCGGCGAAGCTGGGGCAGGAAGTCGGCGGCACGGACGATGGGACCCGCTACCAACTGAGGGAAGAAGGACACGTAGAGCGCGAAGCGCACGAAGCTCCGCTCCACCGAAATGTTCTTCCGGTAGAGGTCGATGGTATAGCTCAGGGACTGGAAGGTGTAGAAGGAGATCCCAACGGGGAGTAGGAAGCTGTGCCGAAGACTTCCCAGTTCCACCTGAAAGCCCAGGAGACGTAGAAGCTCACCCGTGGACTCCACGAAGAAGTTGTTGTACTTGAAGAAGGCCAGAAGACCCAGGTTCACGACGAGGCTAACGACCAACAGGCCCCGCCTCACTCTCTCCCTTCCCTCTCGGTCGAGCCGGAGTCCCACCAGGTAATCCACCGCCGTGGAGAATAGGATCAAGCCGGCGTAGCGCCAGTTCCACGACATGTAGAATACGTAGCTGGCCACAAGAAGAAGGCCGTGCCGACATCCCTGCTTCCTGAAAACCAGCGCATAGAGAACGACCACGACCGGAAAAAAGACCAGGAACTGGACCGAGTTGAAGTTCAAGATCCACCTCCGGCCTCGATCCAACCGAAGGCTTCGGCGAACCTGTTGGCCAGGAGAGCTGCAGCCTCGGCGTGACCCGCCGGGGTGAAGTGGACCGGGTCGCGGAAGAGCTGAGTTCGGTTCGTGAGGTCCGGTTGGAGCTCGAGGAGCACGACGTTCCGTTCCCGGGCCACCTGGCGGACCACATCGTTAAGAGTGTGAACGGCTTTTTGCCACCCCGTGGGTTTCAGGTAGGGGTTGTAACGGACCAGGAACATCTCGACGCCCCGGGGAAGGGGCTGGGGCCCCAGCCACCCGTGGCTGGTCGCGAAGGTGGTCAGGACCGGAACGGCGCCCACGGCTTCAGCCGCGTCTACGAAGCCCCCCACGGCCTCGCCGAAGAGCTCTCCGGCCACGGTAGGGAGACTGTCAGCCAACAGACGCTCGAGGGTGATCAGGGTCGTGATGCGCGACTTGAGATGGGCGTAGACCGTAGTTTCCTCATAGAACCGATCCAATCGCCGGAAAGGTCCGGACACCAGGTCCGGTGACCCACCATCGCCTTCGGCTTCTCTGTTTCCGCTGCCCCCACCCCGGGTGTTCAGAACCGGGCGCCCGCCTGCGCCAAGGAACATCTTCGAGAGGTTTCCAAGGTCCATGGAAGCCCCGTACAACACCGCGTAATCCGGCTGCCAGTCTGAACCGCCTTCTCGGAGCTCACCGGCGTTGTCGGAAAACACCAAACCGGCCCGAGAGGCGTTGAGGACTTCCACCCTCCTGCCTGTTTCCTCGAGAAGGTTGCCCATCAGGTTCGGGAACACCTGCCGCACGGGGACCGCTGTGTCCTCCCCGTGTGATGCCGACCCGAACCAGATTCTGACGGTGCCCTCGGGCTTCGACGGCGGGACGACCGGGCTTCTGAACGGGAAGGATTCGGTGGGGCCGACCTCCGAAGAAGGCTCGGCATCTTCCGATGGGTCCGCTGCGAATCGCACGGTCGCGGGTCCGAAAAGAAGGGAGTCGAAACCGCGGCGGTGGGCCCGGAACTCCAGGCCCACTTCCATGACCAGGAGGATCATGGCCGTCCAACCCAAAAGGCGGAGGTATGCAATTCTCATAGGCGATGGGTTGTGAACGGCTCAACCCCTTCCAAACTGGTGGCGTTGTTCATGGGCAGGGTCCGGTTACGCCTGAAAGTGGAGGGAGGTGCATCATCCGTGCCAGTAGCCTCCACTGGCCATGGATGACCCGGGGGAGAAAGGTCCTAAAGCCCCTCATCCACCTCGGCATTCCTCCACCCGATTTCCCGCAGGCGGTGTTCGGCCAGAACGACGTCCTCCAGGGCGTGGACATCCCCGTCCGAAATGTTCTCCAAGGGAAGAATCCGGTTTCCAAGATAGGTGAACGGGGGCTGGCCCTTTGGCGGGAAGCACCGGTCCACCCTCATGGCCCGGCAGGCCCCATCCAAGATGAAACAACCTTCCAGAGCCTGCCGGTTCGTCGAGGTGCCCTCTGGAATTTCAAGCCATGTGTGCAGGAAGCCGTCTTTCCCCATTCGTTTGGTGCGGAACGGATGGACCGATTTCTGGGAGTGTCCTGAAACACAGGAATCCGCTTCCGGCGAATCCAGGAGTTTTTGGATGCACTCGTCCACTAGACCGACACGGTGGACGGCGCAGTTACAGTGCATCGTCACTAGGATCTCTACTGGCTGTTCTATCACACTCAGTGCGTGAACAATAGCGTCGGTCAGCTCCGAGTCGTCCTGCGACAACTCGTCGGGGCGATGGATGATCCGAATCCCCAACTCTCGGCCAAGGTCTTTGATGGCCGGATCATTGGTGGTGACGTATACCGCATCCACCAGGCGAGCCTTCATCGCGGCTGCCATGGGGTAATAGGTCAACGGCCTCCCCAGGAGGGGGTACAGGTTCTTTCTCGGGATGGACTTGCTCCCTCCCCGGCCCGTCAAGAGCACTGCTTTCATTCGTTCCATCCTTTTCTGTAATTCCTAAGAAAACGGGAGACGGGTTCAGGAACCGAGAATCCTCTCGAGGGCATCGTCGAGCCGGATCCGGGGTTCCACTTTCACCCACTCCCTCAATCTCGCAACGTGTCGGTCAGCAGGGTGCAACCAAGAGACCAGACCCACGCCGCGGTACCCGTCGTAATAGGCTTTTCCCCCTTTGTAGAAGGTGAAGCCCGTGATATAAAGCTCCCGGATGTCGAACTGCAGAAGGTCCTGAATCGTTATGATACCGGCATTGGGATGGCACCTCATGCCCCACTTTAACCTGATAAAAGCTCGGGGCGAGATGGTCCGGAACGGCAGTTGACCGTCCAAAATCGCCAGGAATGAATCGATCTCGTGAACATTCCCTCCCTCGGCGTCGGTGTAGGGCCTTGTGGCACAAACCCAGCGAACGGACTCCCGAAGGATGGGAACCAACTCTTCCCAGGGGAGCGATTTCCCCCTGCTCTTCCAGACGTTGTGGTAAAGAATATCGGTGCGGGTCCCGACGTCGGGCTGTATTCCTGGGGGGATCGGCAGTGCATGATTCATCCGCACAACACGGTCGTATCTGTCCAGCCTATCCCCCTGGCGGCTTCCGACCGTGGTGGGCGCCGGTCCAACCAGAGCCACACGGCAACCCTTCAGGAACTCAGCATAGTCCGACTCGGGGCTCGAGCCCGCCGGATGGGGGAGCCGGGCATAGGCCCATATGTATCGGGCGGTGCGGAGGATACGCTTGGGCAGTTCGCCCAGGCCGGTCCTCGGTTCTTTGTTTGATCGGGTCAACTCTTTTTCGGACCTCCTGGCCTTCCCGCTTGCCTACGGTCCCTCCCACCCCTCCTCGCCCAGAAGGGGCACGAACCGGCAGGAAATAAGTTCTTCGGTCCGGAACTCGGTGCCGGTCCGAGTCACGCGAACCAACTCCTGAACGAACCGATCTCCCGCAGGGACCACCAACCGGCCGCCGTCCTCAGACAGCTGGGCTTTCAGGGATTGGGGCGGGTGAGGAGCCCCGGCGGTTACCAGGATGGCATCAAAAGGGGCCTCTTCGGGCCACCCAACGCTGCCGTCGCCCACTTTCACCCGCACGTTCTCACATCCCAACTCCGCCAGCACCATCTGGGCCCCGCTGGCAAGCTCAGGAATCCGCTCGACGGAATAGACTTTGGAGGCCAGTGGGGAGAGGATGGCGGTCTGGTACCCGCTTCCGGTGCCGATCTCCAGAACCCGGTCCGAGGGCCGGAGCTGGAGAGCCTCGGTCATGACCGCCACCATGTAAGGCTGGGAGACAGTCTGGCCCTGGGAAAGCGGAAGGGCCCTGTCCCGGTACGCAAGGTGTTCCTCGCCGGGGGGAAGGAACCGTTCCCGGGGCACCGTCCCCATGGCCTCGAGGACAGCCTCACATCGAATCCCTCTGGCCCGGAGTTGCTGGTCCACCATCTGGGCGCGCTGGCTTCCCTGGTAGTCGCCGGCCTTTTCTCGGGGTCCTTCGGCCTTATCCCGAAACCGGAACATGGCTCTACCGGCCTTTCCAGGTTTCCGGATGGAAGAGGAGGAGGACGGTGTAGATCTCGAGCCGACCCACCAGCATCAAGAAGCTCATGATTCCCAGGGCCGGCTGGGACATCCATCCATAATTGTCGGTCGGCCCGACTCCACCGAGCCCAGGGCCGATGTTTCCCACCGTCGCGGCGCTGGCGCCAAGAGAGGTCAGGAAATCGATGCCCAGGAGGGCCAGGGCCATGGCACCCGACACCCAAAGCAGACCGTAGAGAAGAACGAAGCCGATGACGTTGGCCAGCACGTCCACTTTGACCGGGCGCCGCCCTACCCGGGCCAGGAGCACGGCCCGGGGATGAAGGTGCTTTCGCAACTCCATGGCGGTCTGCTTCAGAAGCAGAAGGACCCGGACAGATTTCATGCTTCCGCCGGTCGACCCGGCCATTCCGCCTGTGAAAAAGAGGAGGAAGATCACCATCTGGGCTGCGGGCACCCAGAGCTCGTAGTCGGCGGTGACGAAACCTGTGGTCGTACCTATGGCCACAGATTGAAAGAGACCGTCCCTGAAGGCTTCCTCCACCCCGGGCCCCGTGAGGGCGTAGGAACCACCAGCCAGGTTCAGAGACATGAGGACCGCGGTTGCCGCGAGGAGGAGGAGAGTGAAGAACCGCCACTCGTGGTCCTTGAAGTAGTCCAGATGTCCCGTCACCGCCCGGAAATGGAGGGCGAAGTTGATGCCCGCCAGATACATGAAGGTGATGATGACATAGTGGATGTACGGTGACTCAAATCCGGCGATGGAGGCGTTCTTGGTGGAGAATCCTCCCGTGGCCAGGGTTGCGAAGGTGTGGGTGGAAGCATCGAAAAGATCCATGCCTCCGAACATGAGGAGCACCGTCTCCACCACGGTCATGCCCAGGTAGACGTACCAAAGGAGCTTGGCCGTCTGCGTAATCCGGGGCCTCAACCGCTCAGGCGTCGGACCGGGCACCTCGGCCCTGAAAAGCTGCATCCCCCCGACTCCGAGGTAGGGTAGAATGGCGATGGCCAGGACGATGATCCCCATGCCCCCCAGCCAATGAGTGAAGGATCGCCAGAAGAGGATTCCGTGGGGCAGGTCCTCGATCTCGGTGAAGATGGTGGCACCGGTGGTGGTGAAGCCCGACATGGACTCGAAGAAGGCCGGGATCAGGTCCTGAATGGTGCCGGTGAAAAGGTAGGGCAGGGCACCGAAGATGGCAGCGCCGGTCCAAGCGAAGGTCACCATGGCGAAACCCTCCCTGGACTTTATCTCCCCCTTGAATTTCGTGTAGCGGAAGGAAACCACGCCGAACACGATGGTGACCAGTGCTGCCAGAAAGATCCCGAGAGAATCCCCATCCATGTAAAAGAGGGATACCCCTCCTGCCACCAACATGGAGAGGCCGGTAAAGACCTGAAGGAGCCCCACCACGTTCAGGACGCGTCGGAGGGACATCAGTCGAAGAACTTCTCGATCTCGGGGAGCGCTTCCGGAAGAGCGAAAACGATAACTTCGTCTCCGGGGAGAACCATGTCCTCCCCTCGGGGGATGAGGATCTCATCCCCCCGGATGATGGTTCCGATAATGCCCCCTGGAGGGAAGGGAAGCTCGGCGAGGGTTTTGTGAGCAATCTCAGCGCTCTTGGAGACCTTGAACTCG
>JBDHGR010000298.1:0-5913 GCA_039589815.1 Gemmatimonadota bacterium
GGACCGAGATCGCAGGCGTGTTTGGTGCCGGGGATGTCATGGACGACACCTACCGGCAGGCCGTGACGGCTGCTGGAACCGGTTGTATGGCAGCTTTGGAGGCCGAGATGTGGCTGGCGGAGAACGAATGATGCTGGAGTTCGAGGGAAGAACCGCTCTGGTAACGGGCGGGACCAAAGGAATCGGAAAGGCCATCGTTGGGGATCTCCTCAGCGCGGGCTTCAACGTGGCCTTTACCGCCAGGTCCGCCGGGGACGTGGAGGTTGTGGCTGAGGAGTTCTCCAGGTTGGGGAAGACCCGGGTCATGGGTTTGCAGGCCGATGTGAGGGATCCCGAGGCTTGTTCCTCCGTTGTCCTTGAGGTTTCGCGTGGGTTTGGGGGTTTGGACCTGTTGGTGAACAATGCGGGAGTGGGGAAGTTCGCACCCGTTCAAGAAATGTCTCTGGAGGATTGGCACGTCCAGATTGACACCAACCTGAGCGGGGTTTTTTACCTTTCGAGAGCGGCCATCCCTCATTTGAAGGAGGCTCCGAGCGCCTGGATCTTGAACATCGGATCCCTTGCCGGGCGAAACACCTTCGCCGGAGGTGTAGCCTACAACGCCAGTAAGTTCGGCCTCCTCGGCATGACCGAAGCGATGATGCTGGACCTGCGGTACGAAGGCATTCGAGTGAGTCTCATCATGCCAGGAAGCGTCGACACCGGTTTTGGCGATCGCCCGGCGGGCCAAAAGGAAGGTTGGGCTTTGACGCCGGAGGACGTATCCCGGGCCGTCCTGGATCTTCTCCGCTACCCCGGGAATGCTTTGCCAAGTCGGGTCGAACTCCGACCGAGTCGGCCTCCGAAGAAATCGTAAGGGTGGCCAGGCCATGTCCGACGACTTCAGGAACGAGCGGGACTCTCTAGGAGAGGTACGCGTGCCCTCAGGAGCTCTTTATGGAGCCCAAACCCAGAGGGCGGTCGAGAATTTTCCCATCAGTGGCCAGCGGTTCCCCAGGCGCTTCATCCAGGCCCTGGGGATGGTTAAACGAGTGGGCGCTCTCACGAATGCAGAGCTGGGCCTTTTGGACCAGGACCGGGCCGAGGCCATCGCCGGGGCGGCCCGGGAGGTGGAGGACGGACGGTGGGACCAGGAGTTCGTGTTGGACATCTACCAGACTGGCTCCGGGACCTCCTCCAACATGAATGCCAACGAGGTCATCGCCCGGCGAGCCCAGCAGATCCTGGACCGCCAAGACAAGCCCGTGCACCCCAATGACCATGTCAACTACGGTCAATCTTCCAACGATGTGATCCCGACGGTGATTTATGTGGCCGCCCGGATGGCCATGGAGGAGGATCTCACCCCGGCACTGCAGCGGCTCGAGGAGGCCTTTCGGGAGAAGGCCGCGGACTTCGACGAGGTGGTGAAGTCGGGGCGAACCCACCTCATGGACGCCACGCCCGTCAGGCTGGGGCAGGAATTCGGCGGGTGGGCCCGACAGGTCGAGCTCGGCATGGGGAGGGTGAAAGGGGCTTCAGAGGAACTGGCCGAGTTGGCCCTGGGAGGGACCGCCACAGGGACGGGGATCAATACTCATCCTGAGTTCGCTGAACGGGCGATCGAAAAGATCAACGCCGCCACGGGTTTGTCTTTTCTCGAGGCAGCCAACCACTTCGAAGCCCAGGGGGCCAAGGATGGCGCGGTGGCGGCATCAGGGGCTCTGAACACGGTGGCAGGCAGTCTGATGAAGATTGCCGACGATATCCGGTGGCTGGGAAGCGGACCGACCTCAGGGCTCCACGAGATCAGTCTTCCGGTGGTTCAACCTGGGAGCTCCATAATGCCGGGGAAGGCCAATCCGGTGATGGCGGAGGCGCTGATGATGGTGACTGCGAGGGTGATGGGGAACCACGCCACCATTACCGTCGCCGGAAGCCGAGGAAATCTAGAGCTGAACGTCATGATGCCTGTGATTGCCTCCTCCCTCCTGGAGTCCATCGATTTGTTGGCTGGTGGATGCGGTGTATTCACCGACCGTTGTGTCGTGGGAATAAAGGCGAACGTGGATCGATGCCAGGAGCTGTTGGAGAAGAATCCCTCCATAGCAACGGCCCTGAACCTTCGGCTCGGGTACGATAGGGCTTCGGAGGTTGCGAAGGAGGCGGTTCGGGAGAACTCGAGCGTTCGGGAAGTGGTTTTGCGCCGGGGGTTGATTCCGGAGGACGAGTTGGACGAGGTCCTGAATGTTCGGGGGATGACTGAGGGGGGGAACGATTCGGATCCCTGAAAGATAGGGGGTCCTGATGGGAAAAGGAGAAGACCCCGGGCTCGGGAGAGCGCCGGGGCCTTTCCTCAAAGGCGAGGAGGCACCCGAAGTTTAACTCGCCTTTTGACCGCTGAGATCCAGGAGTGGAGCACCCAGCTTCTTTCTCAATTCGGCCAGGGGCACACCGCCCGTTGGCATGACCCGGGTTTCGACCCCGGCCAGGTATATCGGATAGGCCCATCCGCCCTCCACGCTGACAATCTGGATCAACTCCGGCACTTCAGGATCGGGAGGGGAGGGGACCGGTGACGTGACGTCCCGCCAAACCCGGTCCACGAGGCACATGCGCTCGTTTACTGAGTCGGCCCATGACGCCCTCTTCAGCTTGATTCGTTCGCGGGGGGTGAGGGCACGGGCGATCCGGCGATGTCCGGGAAAGCTGTGGGAGAGCAGGAAGGCTATGGCTTCCGCCTCAGGCATGGGATCGATCTTCATGTTGTGGAGTCCCGGGGTCCGGACCTTTACGGTTGTCCGAATGTCGATGAACCCGTCCGTGCTGATCCTCATTCTTTTCTGGCCTCCGCCGTTTGGACCTGGCTTCGCTTCTTGGGCAGGTGTTCTGGCGGAGGTAACTCTCAAGAGGCATGCCCATGAGGACCAGATGTTTCCTTCCCTGACGAAAACCTCCCAACACTATGTGACATATTGTTTTATGAGTTTCTTCCCAGGAGGGGGCATCGGACCGGGGAGAGGCTCTTTGTGGATTTTTTTCCGGGATTCCGGAAGAAAGTACCGGGTGAAACAAGTTTCAGGGGGCAGCCCTTTCTGGCCTTGACGCCCACCTGCCACCCTCTCAACTTCCCCCTCCCATGACCCCGACGAAGCCTGATTTCGACGAATTCGGTGCTCATGTCTCGACCACAGGAGGAGTGGCCAACGCTCCTGCCCGCTCCCGGGAAATCGAGTCAGTTTGCCTTCAGCTGTTCACGAAACAACCGAACCGTTGGGCAGAGCCCGTGGTGGATGAAGGGCTTGCAGAGGCGTTCCGTGAAGCCAAGGAGACACATGCGATCCGGGTAGCCGGGTCTCACGACTCCTATCTCATCAACCTGGCCTCTCCCGATCCTGGGCTTTTTGACCGGTCCTTCCAGTCCTTCAAAAACGAGTTGGCCCGGTGCGCTGCACTGGAGCTCCAGTTCCTCGTGACCCATCCCGGGAATGCCACCGACGGCGATCATGACAGTGGGCTCGCACGTAACGCCGATGGAATAACCCGGGCTCTCGAGGAAGTGGATGGCCCGACCCGGGTTTTGCTGGAGCTCACGGCCGGTGCGGGAACCACGGTGGGTGCATCTTTCCAGGACCTGGCGGCCATCCTGGAGCAGATTCCAACCGTGCTTCACCACAGGTTGGGGGTTTGTTTCGATACCTGCCATGCGTATTCCGCCGGGTACGACCTGGTGAACGAATATGATGGGGTCTGGGGCGCCTTCGACGGCACCCTGGGGTTGGACCGCCTGGGGCTCTTCCACATGAACGACTCGAAGAACCCTTTCGCCTCCCGTAAGGACCGCCACGATCACCTGGGGGAGGGGAGTCTGGGTACGGAGCCGTTTCGCCGGATCGTCCAGGATTCCCGCTTCGTCCGGATTCCGAAGATCCTGGAAACTCCCAAAGAGCCTGACCCAATTGGAAACGACCTCAAGAATCTTCGGCTCCTGCGGAGCTTCCGTGCTCGGGGCTGAGCGCATTTCCCCCGGTGCCTCGGTTTGCCCCGTCGCGATCTGGGGTTTCCGCGGGCTGGGGCCGGCGCCCAACTGTTTTCTCCGTGAAAGAATCCTAGACGCCAGACCCTGACCGTGGCTATATTGATGGTGGAGCGTGTCGGAAGGCTTCGTTACTGAGCCAACAAAGATGAAGCCGGGACTGACTCCAATGGTGGACGTCCTGCCCTTCCGGGGGACTGCGAAAGCCTAGGGAGGTCACCAGACGTTTTGACCCGGGCTTCAATAACTGCCTTCCGGTACGTATCTAAGGCCGGCATCCTTTCGGATGCCGGCCTTCTTCTTTTCTTCCGCTCCCGCCGGTTCCCAATCCGGGACCTGGGTGGTTACTTCGGTGTACCGGAGGCATCTTTCGGTCCTCGCGGGATCCACTCTGGGGCCCGTCAACTCCTCCCACTCCCGGGTGTGCGCATGTCAGGCGACGGAAAACAGTCCGAGACCGACCTTTCTCAGGTTCCCTTCGAGGATTTGGTACGTGAGATGATCGTTCGTTTGGACCCAGATCCTGATCGCGAAGGGATGGATCGGACTCCCGAGCGTGTGGCAAAAGCCATGGAGTTCCTCACCAGGGGATATCAGATGACCCCGGGGGACGCCATCGGGGACGGGGTCTTCGAGGAACGCCACCACAACATGGTTTTGGTGAAGGACATCGAGCTCTACTCCATGTGTGAGCACCATCTGCTCCCGTTCTTCGGGAAAGCACACGTAGCGTACATCCCAGATGGCAAGATCATGGGACTGAGCAAGGCAGCGCGCCTTGTCGAGGTGTATTCTCGTAGGTTCCAGGTCCAGGAACGCCTAACCGAGCAGGTGGCCCAGGCCGTGTGGGACACGATCCAACCCATGGGGGTGGGCGTGGTGGTCGAGGCCTATCACCTCTGCATGATGATGCGGGGTGTGGAGAAACAGAATTCGAAGACCATCACCTCTGCCATGAGAGGCGTCTTCCTGAGCGACAAGAAGACGCGGGACGAGTTCCTTCGACTCTCAATGGCCGGTCACGTGCTCCTCTCATAAACACGATTCACGGAAGGAACCCCGAGCGAGCCCCATGTACACGATTTCCGTCCAGGCCCACTACGATGCTGCCCACCTGCTCCGCGACCACCACGGGAAGTGTGCCCGTTTGCACGGACACCGGTACGTCGTGGAGGTTGCAGTTCGCACGCCAGACGTGGGGCATCAGGGGATGGTTTACGACTTCACCGACCTGAAGAGGCATTTGAGAGAGCTGGCAGAGAGGTTCGACCACGAGAATCTCAACGAGCTACCCCCGTTCGCAGAGGTCGAGAGCACCGCTGAGAATCAAGCACGGTATTTCTTCGATGAGATGAGGAAACGGCTCCCTCCGGATCTCGCAGAGGGGTTGTTGTATGCCCGGGTATCCGAAAGCCCGGGGCAATGGGCCCAGTACGGGCCCTAGACCCGGTGCCTAGGACGAGGTCAAGAGAATGCACCTCGCCCTGACAGACCGGATGGTCTGCCCGAGGTGCGGACCGGAGTTCGGCCTCATACTCCTGGCCCATGAGATTCGGGACCGGCGTGTTCTCGAGGGCGACCTGGGATGCTCGAACTGTCGGGAGCGTTACCCGGTCCGGGGGGGATTCGCTGATCTGAGGCTTTCATCCCTTCGTTCCCGTTTGAGCTCATCAGATGGACCCGGTCCGACCTCGGCCGAGCCCGATGAAACGCTCCGCCTTGGAGCCCTCCTTGGGGTAACGGAAGGACCGGGCACCCTCCTTATCAACGGGCCGGCCGCCTGGCATGCCGGGAGCCTCTCGGATCTCATCGGCGAGGTGGAGATCGTGGCACTGCACTACCCCCTTTCAGAGCAGGAAGAAGTAAAGGGGGTGAGCCGAATGGCGGGCCAGCCCCGT
>JBDHGR010000299.1:0-6140 GCA_039589815.1 Gemmatimonadota bacterium
GGCTAGGCTTTGACTGGGTGGGGATCGCACCCACTGGACGACTCATCAGAGTTTCAGTCTACATCCCTACCTCCCCTCTGACCGGCATTGCCTGGTCGCTTCCACGATCTGCCGCACTTGCCCCCGAATCATGCCGGAATACGCCGGGATTATAAGGTCACACTAACCGGCCCAATCGACATGAAGTGGCCCAAACCCGTGGGAGCTCTGTGAGCCTGCAACGTGCCTCTACCCTACTTCTCCGCAGCGTGCCGCTCCAAGAACCCGAGGATCAGGTTTTTGTCCACGGGCCCGAGGGGGATCAAACCCGCTTCCTGGAGATGCTTTTCCATGTGGCGGAAGGCGTACTTCCACTCAGAGGCAGTTCGAAGTGATGGATCGGGTGCAGCGTGACAGGTCCCGCAACGGTGCACATAGCGGTGAAACCTCCACTTCCGGGAGGCCAACCTCTTCTAATCTCTGCTCTTGGAGACCCTGCCTGAGGTACTCCGGGGTGACATCACAGGACCCAAGGAATACGCTGAGGATCGGAACCAAAACCCGGATCCCCCTGCCTGCCGGGGCCCTATTACGGGAGAGAAACGGGATAAGCACCGCGTATCCCTTCCGGTTAGCCTCCATACAGCTCGTCGATGGCATCCCGGATGTCGTCCAGGGCCCTGCCGTCCTTTGTCATTCGGTAGGCTATTGCTGCCTCGGTGAGGCATATGTCGCAAGCGGCTCCATGGTCACTTTCAAAACATGTGAGAAGGGAGCGATGTGCTGAATGTTTTGAACAGTCGCAGTAGCAGTGAAGGCCATCTAGGACCGCGGCGACCTCCGCCGCCTGCGAGTACATTTCGCTCACGCGAGGGTAGCTGGCGTATCTCTCTGCGGAGACCACCGCCCCTCCTGTCACACCGTCACGAGGGTCAGGGTGATGGCTCCCTACTGAAAGACTCATCCCAACCCAGCCTGCCCCAACCAAGACCACAAGGAGTCCCACCCCAACCCCCGCTGCCAATCCAGTCCTGGAAGGCCCGGGTCCCCTGGTCCCCACTCCACCCTTTCTTTCTGCGCGCCTTCGGTTCGACCGACTCAAAGTGCCCTCTCCTGATTATCGATGGACTCCGATCTGGTAAACAGACTGGGTCCTGCCGCATGAAACCACCGTGAAGTGCTCATGAAGGTGTCTTAATGAAGTCCGGAGGAAATCCCTTTGAGAAATGGTGGGTTTTGTGCCTGTCCCCCCTGCTCCACAAAGCTGCCACAACTGCACCGACTTCGAGCTAGGACCCTTGTCGGGATGACCAGTGAACGGCCCGGATGCGCCACTCCCCGCTTTCCCGGGTGAGCACCACGAGTTCAGCACCTCTTGAGTCGATAGGGCGTTCTCTGAACACACCCCTGGTTTGGTAACTTGAGATGGCCCAGGCAACGTCACCTTCGACCACCACGTCAAGTTGGCCCTGGACCCGCTCAACCGCAGAAGCGAAGGCCAGGTCAGCAGGCAGATGGTGGGACACATACTCTTCCCGAGTTTCCACATCTCCCCCCTCGAGAACATGCACATCTTCCGCCAGGAGTTGGCTGACTGCCAAGGAATCCCCGGATGATAGGGCCCGGTGGAACGCCTGAATCATTTGGGTCACTTCACCGATTGGGGACGCCTGTGCGCTTCCATGAAGAGGAGTAGGGGTAGCCACGAGAAGCGAGGTCACTAGTAGGACCAAGGAGGCGACAGCCAACTCCAACCCCGCGGACCATCGAACCCCCCCCCCACCTCTTCCTCCGGCCAACGCCGGCCGGACGCGGAGGGCATTGTAGGCGCCGGTGGCGAAGACAGGTGTGAGGACCCCGATCTTAAGCAGGAAAACCCTCCCGTATTCGCTGCTCCAGAGGGCACTGAAACTCCCCAATTGAGTCCAAGCTCCGAAGACACCGGTCACCACCAAGATCCCTGCAAAGAACAAAGCCGTTGGGGAGAAAGCTTGCACGAGGTCAGTGGGACGAATTGGGTTCTTACCTTCGTCGCTCTCAACCCGTGCAAGGGAGAGAATCAGGACGAAGAGGCTCCCGATCCACCCTCCTGCCCCAATGACGTGGAGCGTATCGGCTAGGACAGGCAAGAAGCCCAAGCCTTCAGCGGACACCGCATGGCCGGAAAGCGCAGGGGTAAGGGAGAGGAGCAAAGCTGCGAGGAGAGCCAAGCCCCAACCCATTCGAGGACGGACCCTGGCCAGCCCGAATCCCACCAGCGCCGCGGAGCCGGCCAGAATCTGAAGGATCCACCCGGTGCCCCAGGCCGTTGCCATAAGGGCCCCACTGCCCTCACCAAGGTTCATGGCGGAGGCTGTGCCGAAAACGGCAGCCCTTTGAGCAAGGAGGCGCGCACCAGCCCCTATCAGGACTATGACTGAAGAAGCCACCCCGATCTGGGCAGCGCGCCCGTTGGTGGGTGTTTCCACCTTCCCACCCGTCCGGGCTGCAGCCAAGGGGAGGACCAGGAGGACGAACACCACCGCACCGATGGTCCCGAGGATCCCTGCGAAGTTTACCCATCGAACGAGGACATAGGCGAGTGATTCAACGCGCAGACTGGCCCCGGAAGCCTCTTCGGACTGGGACGGTGCTTCCGGTGTGTCCGCGGCGGTGGCTTGGTCCAACAGTGGGAGCTCCCCAGGGACATCGCCCTCTTCTGGGCCGGAAGCCTCTACCGCCCGAGCCGCAAGATGGAATTGGTATTCTCCCTCTACAGGGTGTCCGTCGTCCCCCACGATCGTCCACCGAACGGTGAAATCCCCCTCTCCCAAAGACCCTGAGATGCCGGCAACTAGCACGCTGGCCGAATCCGGATGAGTCGCGAGGTCACCCACAGATACCACCCCGGAGGGTCCAGATATCTCGATCCGCGATAATGCTGGGTTCACCGTTAGGGAGAACGTCAGCCGAATCTCAGTGGGTACAGCCGACAGCAGCTCACCAAAGCCGGGGCTGGCTTTTAAGAGCCTCGGGTGGGCAGAGAGCGGACTTGTTAGGCCGAAAAGGAGGATCCCAGCGGCCAGGCCGCGCCTCAGTAATAGCCGGGTCATGTGAACACCTACCAAATAGGGGGGCATTGTCGGCCTCCGCCCATTCAGGGAGGGGGTCCAACAGGCCTTTCATGGAGATCAGAAGAGAAGTTTAGGGCCTCAAGGGTGACCCTTCCGTGAAAGAAGGATGAAGGTCCCTTCATGTTCGGGCCGCGGTCCGTCAGGGTTTACCTCTGATCGGAAGGCGATTCTGCCTAGCCCCCGGAGTCTTCGAACCTGAAGCCATGTTCATCTGGGTTTCAGCTCCGTTTCATGCCACCGCTAGCATCTTTTCTCCCTGCAGGTCCTTTGCCTCCGTGACCAGAGGGCAGAAAGGGCCCGGCACTGAGAAAGACCCCTGGAGCAGAGGCTCCAGGTCTTCTACCTGAGGAAGGAAGAGAGCCATGAAAAAGATCGGAGCGTTCGTTCTGGCTGTGTTGCTCGCAACCCCCGCGTTGATGTCGGCACAGGGCATGGGGCATCAGCACCAACAGGGCCAGCAACAGATGGAGCCGATGCAGCAGATGGCCGAACGAATGGCCCAGATGCATCAGCAAATCCAAGGCCTTCAAGATCTGATGGGCCACGACATGGGCCGGATGGCACAGATGACGGAAGCCCAGCACCTGCAACATCAGCACATGCAGGGCATGACCGAAGCCATGGGCCAGATGGCTGGCCAAATGCATTCGGCGATGATGCGGATGATTCAGATGGGTGAAGGTCCCGCAATGCACGAGGACCCGGCCATGCATCAGGACATGGAACAATTGCAGGGACACATGCAGAACTTGACCGAGGGGATGGCAGCTAGCCTTGAAGTCATGAAGCGCGTTCACAAGAGGATGGGAGGGGGTGAAGGATAAGGTGAGGACCTCTTTCCTTGCCTCTTGGCCCCTCCTACTGGCGGGTGTCCTCCCGGCGCTCGCCGCCGTCCCTCCCATAGCCGCTCAAGGACTCTCAGGGCAGCCGCCCTGGGAGTCCCTTTCTATCCATCTACCTTCTTTCAGCGAAAGGCAATTCGCACCCGGGGCCATCTACTATCTGAACAATCCTTCATGATCAGTTCATGTCCTATTCATCAGAGCCGTTCGATACTCTTTCATCTATTGCGAGGCCCTTCCAAGTGCCCGACCGATCCCGAGGCTAAAGATTGGCCCAGCGGGTCCATTCGTCCGTGTCCAGAACCGAGAGGACAAAGATGACTCATCATCACGACTCCCACGGCGCCGGGTCCCACCCTGACCCACAACGCCAAGACCTCCGGGATCCTGTCTGCGGGATGACTGTGCCCCCTGACAGTTCCCATCGCTCCACCCATAAAGGAGGAGTCTACCTCTTCTGCTCTGGGGGGTGCGTCGAGCGATTCAGGGAGAATCCGGATGCGTTTCTCTCCCCACAGGAATCGGATCAAGGTGAGCGGCCGACATCCAAGGCGGGCGGGCTCGAAAAGAACTCTGGCTCAGGTTCTGTCATCCACACCTGTCCTATGCATCCCGAAGTACGGGAAAAGGGACCCGGGTCCTGCCCGAAATGCGGCATGGCCCTTGAGCCCGATCTCGTCGCAGCCCACGCTTCCCGGACCGAGTACACGTGCCCGATGCACCCAGAGATCGTGAAGGACGGGCCCGGAAGCTGCCCGATCTGCGGTATGGCCCTGGAGCCCCGAACCGTCTCCCTGGAAGAGGAGGAGAATCTCGAACTGGTGGACATGCGCCGCCGGTTCTGGGTCAGTGCAGGACTCACGATTCTGATTCTGGCCATTGCCATGGGAGCATACCTACCGGGTGGAAGCCCGCTGGAGCGGCTCTTCCGCCCGGAAACGCTTGGTTGGGCTGAGCTTCTATTGGCAACGCCGGTCATTCTTTGGGGTGCTCTGCCCTTCTTCCAACGCGGTTGGCAATCCGTGGTGACCCGCAACCTGAACATGTTCACCCTGATCGCCCTTGGCGTTGGCGTTGCCTACGTCTTCAGCCTTGTGGCGGCACTTCTGCCGGACATATTTCCACCCTCTTTTAGGGATGAATCGGGGCGGGTCGGCGTTTACTTCGAGGCAGCGGCAGTCATCGTCACCCTTGTGCTCCTCGGTCAGGTCCTGGAGCTGAAAGCGCGCAGCCAAACCAGCGCCGCGATCAAGGCTCTTCTCGGCCTCTCACCCAAGACGGCCCGTCGAATCGAAGCGGACGGGAGCGAAAATGACGTCCCACTGGACCTGATCCAGCCGGGAGACCGCCTGCGGGTCAGGCCTGGAGAAAAGATCCCGGTGGACGGAACGGTGGTCGACGGGCAAAGCTCGGTGGACGAAGCGATGTTGACCGGAGAGCCAATACCCGTGGAGAAGGTGGCCAGTGACCATGTCATCGGCGCCACAATTAATGGCACCGGCTCGTTGATCATGACGGCTGACCGGGTTGGAGCGGAGACCCTTCTTTCGCAGATCGTGCAGATGGTGGCCGAGGCCCAACGCAGTCGGGCTCCGATCCAGAGAATGGCGGACATTGCAGCAGCCTATTTCGTCCCTGCGGTGGTGATCATCGCGACCACCACTTTTGTCGTCTGGGCCATTTGGGGCCCGGAACCCGCCATGGCTTACGCTCTCATCAACTCCGTGGCTGTTCTGATCATCGCATGTCCGTGTGCCCTTGGCCTGGCTACGCCGATGTCGATCATGGTCGCCACCGGCAAGGGTGCATCACTCGGGGTCCTCTTCAAGAACGCTGAGGCTATCGAGGTCCTCCGGAAAGTTGACACACTGGTCGTGGATAAGACGGGCACCCTCACGTTGGGCAAACCCAGTCTGGTCGCCCTATTTTCGCAAGAAGGCTGGGAGGACCACCAGGTGCTCCAGCTAGCCGCCAGCCTCGAAAAGGGCAGCGAGCACCCATTGGCTGCGGCCATCGTCGAAGGGGCCGAGGAGCGCGGCCTGGGGCTCTCGAAGGCTGAGTCCTTCGACTCCATCACCGGAAAAGGCGTCACGGGGAGGGTCGACGGCCGGGAGGTTGCCCTCGGAAACTTGGGGCTGATGTTTGACCTGAAGGTGAATCTCGGGGATTCCCAGCAACAAGCTGAATCGATGCGACGAGAGGGGCA